>NZ_JBVIPD010000001.1:497846-555050 GCF_055578235.1 Streptomyces sp. NPDC033136 | reverse complement strand
AAGCAGGGAAGGAACAAACACACCACCCCCCCCCACCCCCCCCCCCCCCCCCCTCCCCCCCCCCCCCCCCCCCCCCCCCCCGTCCGGCTCGGCTTCCGACTGCCCTTCGGTCACCGGTCCCTCTGGTCGGTCTCGTCGGAGACGTCGGACACGTCGGTCTCGATCCGCTCCTTGCGGACCTCGCCGCGGACGGTTTCTTCCTCGGTGAGTTCCTCGGTGTCCAGCCGGACGCGTTCGACGGGGACGGTTTCCGTCTCCACGACCGGACGCTCTTCGTGGAGGGTCACCTCGTGTTCGGCCTCGGTGATATCGGGGCCGGACAGGGCCGCGTCCCGGTTGGCCTCGGTGATCGGCTCGCGTTCGACGCGGACTTCTTCGTGGCGTACGGGAACGGTCTTCTGGACCTCCTCGGTGACGACGTACTTGCGCAGGCGCGCCCGGCCCGTCTCGCGGCGTTCGACGCCGACATGCATCTGCTCCTCGGAGCGCGTCATCGCGTCGTCGGCGGCAGGCTCGCCCCTGGCAGCCATTCCGGCCTGCCCGGCCATCCCTGCCTGCCCGGCCATCCCGGCCTGCCCGGCGGTGCCGGTGCCGGTCTCTGCCCAGCCGCCCTGGTCGCGCTGGTTGGCCTGCTGCCAAGCGGTGTCCCAGTCGATTCCGTAGTGCTCGTACAGGCGGTGCTCCTCCTCCACGGACAGATGGCCGCCGGCATCGACGTCGACGTTCGGCGCGTCCTTGACCGTGTCCTTGGCGAAAGGCACCTCCAGGTGGTCCTCCACCACGGTCCCGTCGTGGATCGGCACGAACGACTCGCTGGTGCCGAACAGGCCGGTCTGTACGCTCACCCACTCGGGCTCGCCGGTCACGTCATCGAAGAAGACGTGCTTGGCTTCACCGATCTTGTTGCCGTGTGCGTCGTAGACGGGATGATCCAGCACAGTGGAAATCTGTTCGCGAGTGATCATTGGCCTTCTCCTTGTTTCTGTAGCTCTTTCACGCGTAACCACTCACCCAAGAGTCAAAAGCGGATAAGACAGAAAAATGGGGAACATTCGGACTTGCACGCTCTTTATCTGGCCACGGGGGAATGGGATCTCCTGTCACTCGGGATGAGAGCTGACGGCGAAGACGGCACTGCCGAAGGCGGAACCCGAGGAACGGCGTGAGCGGCGTGAGCGGCGTGAGCGGCGTGAGCGGCGTGAGCGGCGTGAGCAGCCGTGGCCGACGTGCGTGCCGGGCGGCCGGGCTGCCGGCTACGGCCGACCGGCTGATCGCGGCCCCCACGGCAGCCACGGCCTCCACGGGCCGCCCAGGCCCCGTCGGCTGCGGCTCCAGGGCCCCAACCGCCCGTTCCGGCCGGCCGATCCGCCACCCCGCGCTTCCCCAACCGCCCCAAGAATGAACCGAACTCACGTACAACCCTTGCGTCCCCACACAGGTCTCCTGATCGCCGACCACCCGTGAAACGCCCTGACAACTCCCGGCGAACACGGACGGTCCCGGCGCCTCATCGACTGTGGATGCCCGCCAGGCATCCCACATGCCGCAGGAGACCCCCGCATGCATCAGCACCGGCGACGCCCCGACGGACGCCCGCACCGGCGACGCCCCCACGGGCGACCGCACCCGCGCCCCGGCCCCGCGACGGCCACCGGCCCGGCCACGCCGTCGTGCGGGCCGCTCATGCCCGCGACGGGACAGTCGCTCATGTCCGCGGCAGCAGCCGGGGCGCTCCTGCCGGTGAGGGCCGGAAGGGCTACGCCCCCGGCAGAGCGGCCACCCTCAGGGTCACCACCCCGGCCACAGCGACCGTGACTCCCCGGGGCTCCGCCCCCACCCCCTGATCCGCCACATGGCCCTCCCCCCTCTCCACGCCACCGCCCCTCTCCACTCGGAGCCCCCTTGCGCACCCGCACCCTCCTCATCGCCGCCACCCTCACCACCGGCCTCCTCGCCACCGCGGTTCTCCCCGCCACACCGGCCACCGCCGCCCCCTCCGGACTGGCCGGTGACTTCAACGGCGACGGATACCGGGATGTCGCCATCGGCGCCATGAGCGCGGACGTCGGCTCCGTGCAGAGCGCCGGCGCCGTCGTCGTGCTGTACGGCTCGTCGTCCGGCGTATCGGCCACGAGGAAGACCGTCATCACCCAGAACTCCACGGGCGTCCCGGGCGCATCGGAGTCCGGTGACCGCTTCGGCAGCAGCCTCGCCGTCGGCGACCTGGACCGCGACGGCTACTCCGACCTGGTCGTCGGCGCCCCGTACGAGGACATCGGCGACCGGGACGGCATCGGCTCGGCCACCGTCCTCTGGGGCGGCAAATCCGGCCTGTCCGGCGGCAAGGGACTGCCCCAGCCGTCCGACCTCTCCGAGTGGGGCGGCTTCTCCTCCGGCATCGCGACCGGCGACTTCGACGGGGACGGCGCGACCGACGTGACCGTCACCGGCCAGAGCCGCACCCGCCTCTACAAGGGCCCCTTCACCCGCACGACCGGCCCCGCGAGCCACACCAGCATCGGCGAGTTCGGCTCGACGTACGAGGTGTTCGCGGGCGACCTGAGCGGCGACGGCGCGGCCGAGCGCGTCTACCCGTTCCTCGTCACCGGGGACGAGGGCGGCGAGATCAGCTACCACCGCTGGACCGGCACCAAGTACGCCCGCACCTACCTGCCCCAGGCCGACGGCGAGAAGGGCACCATCGCCGACGTCAACGGCGACGGCTACGGCGACCTCGTCCTCGGCGACTACCAGGACCCGTACCCCGCCAAGCCCACCGGCCACAAGGGTGGCCAGATCACCGTCTGGTACGGCGGTCCCACCGGCCCCGACCCGGCACAGACACCGACCGTGATCCACCAGGACACCGCGGGCGTGCCCGGATCCGGCGAGCACGGCGACCTGTTCGGTTCGGCGATCAGCTCCGGCGACGTCAACGGCGACGGCTACGCCGACATCGCGGTCGGCGCGTGGGCCGAGGACATCGGCACGGTCGAGGACGCCGGCTCGGTGACCATCCTGTTCGGCTCGGCCTCCGGCCTGCGCGGCAAGGGCGCCAAGTCCTACACGCAGAGCACCGCGGGCGTGCCCGGCAGCAACGAGACGATGGACGCCTTCGGCATGACCGTGCGCCTGGTCGACCTCGACAAGAACGGCAAGGCCGACCTGGTCAGCGGCGCCGGCTACGAGAACGGCTACGGCGCGGTCACCGTCCTGCGCGGCACCGCCACCGGCCTGACCACCTCCGGGGCCACGTTCCTCTCGGCCCGCGGCGTCTCCCTCAAGGGCAGCGCCGACTTCGCCTGGGCCATCGCCCAGTGACGCCCCGTCAGCCCTCCTCCCAGGCAAGGAAACCCATGCGCCGGCGCACCGCGGCCACCACCGCCCTCCTCGTGGCGGCCCTGACCCCGCTCACCCTCACCCTCACCGTCTCCTCCCCCGCCGCCCACGCCGCCCCCGCCGCCACGGCCGCCGTCCCGTACGACTTCAACGGAGACGGCCGTACCGACCTGGCCATCGGCGCGCCGGGCGCCACGGTCTCGGGGAAGGCGAAGGCGGGCGCCGTGTCCGTCGTCTACGGCAGCACGAGCGGGCCGAAGAGCTCCACGCGCACGCTGCTCACCCAGGACACGGCCGGCATGCCAGGCGCCGCCGAGGCCGACGACGCCTTCGGCTCCGCGGTCGCCTCCGCCGACCTGAACACCGACGGCTACGCCGACCTGCTGATCGGCACGCCCGGCGAGGACGGCAGCGACACCAACGACGGCACCGTCACCATCGTCTGGGGATCCAAGTCGGGCCTGTCCGGCGCCCGTTCGCTGTTCAGCTTCTTCAGCACCGACTACGACCGCTACGGCCAGACCCTCGCCGCGGGCGACTTCGACCACGACGGCGACACCGACGTCGCGGTCGGCTCCACGGGACCGGTCACCCTCTCCCTCGTCGCCGGGCCGATCACCAAGACCGGTGCGCACAACGGCGGTTCGGGCTCGCGCAACAACGGCTGGTCCACCTCGCACGGCATCACCCACCTCTCCTCCGGCGACATCACCGGCGACGGCCGCCCCCGCGTGATCCTGCACGGCCGCGCCCAAGGCACCGACGACGCCGTCACCGCCCTGGCCGACCTGGAGATCGGCAACTACGACGACTGGCTCCAGGACCTGCCCGCCGGTCACGTCTCGGCCGTGGGCGACATCGACAAGGACGGCTACGCCGACATCGCCGTCGGCAACGACCGGGAGACCGCCGCCGACCCGGCCGGCGCCCTCGGCGGCAAGGTCACCGTCGTCTACGGCGGACCCGCCGGCCGCGACACCGACCGCGCCCCGCTCGTCCTCACCCAGAACACGGCCGGGGTGCCCGGCGCATCCGAGTCCGGCGACCGCTTCGGCAGCGGCGTCGCGCTCGGCGACGTCAACGGCGACGGCTACGCGGACCTGGCGGTGGGCGCCGCGGGCGAGAACTCCGCCGCCGGTGCCGTCACCGTGCTGTTCGGCTCGGCGTCCGGCCCGACCACCAAGGGCGCGACGTGGTACTCCCAGAACACCGCGGGCGTGCCGGGGAGTTCGGAGAAGGGCGACCGCTTCGGCGCCCGCGTCACCCTCACCGACCACACCGGCGACGGCCGCGCCGACCTGTCCGTCTCCGCGCCGGGCGAGAACGCCGGCGACGGCGCGGTCTGGTCCCTGCGCGGCACGACGACCGGCCCGACGGCCACCGGCTCGACGAGCTTCGGCCCGGGCACGACGGGCGTCTCGAAGGCCGGCGCACCGGCATACGGCACGGCCCTCAACTCCTGATCAACAGCCCCTGATCAACAACTCCTGATCGACAGTTCCGATCCACAGCTCCTGACCAGAACGGGGACCCCATGCGCAAGCGCACTCTTCTCCTGGCCACCGGCCTCACCACCGCCCTCACCACCGGCCTGCTCACCGCCCTGCCCGCGACGGCGGCCACCGCCGCGCCCTCCGGCCTCTCCGGCGACTTCAACGGCGACGGCCACCGCGACCTCGCGATCGCCGCCCCGCTCGGCAAGATCGGCGGCAAGACCGCGGCCGGCTACGTCGCCGTCGTGTACGGCACGGCGAACGGCCTCGACAGCTCCAAGCGGCAGATCATCAGCCAGGCCACCGACGGCATCCCGGGCGTCCCGGAGTCGTCCGACTACTTCGGCGACCGCATGACCACCGGCGACCTGGACGACGACGGCTACACGGACCTGATCGTGGGCGTGCACGCCGAGCGGATCGGCTCCACCGACGACTCGGGCGTGCTCACCGTCGTCTGGGGCGGCGCGAGCGGCCTGAAGACCGCGACCGACCTGTCCGCCCCACTCCCCGAGAACCGCAACGAGCTGGGCTGGTCCGTCGCCACCGGCGACTTCGACGGCGACGGCGACACCGACCTGGCCGCCGCCAACATCGCCTACCCCGAGCTGAACGTCTTCGAGGGCCCGATCACCCGCACCGGCAAGGCCGCCGGGCTCACCGGCATCGACACCTCCGCCCGGACCGGCATCAACACCGACCGCCTCGTCGCGGGCGACGTCACCGGCGACGGCAGGACGGACCTGCTGGTCATGGGCCAGGAGGAGGCCGGCGACGGCTACCGCACCCGCAGCGTGCTGTACAAGGGCTCGGCGACCGGCCTGACCTCCGGCAGCAAGCTCGCGGGCGGCTACGCGGCCGTGATCGCCGACGTGAACAAGGACGGCTACGGCGACATCGTCACCGGCAACTTCATGGAGAAGTCGACGGACGAGCCGAACGGCGGCCCCGGCGGCGCGGTCACCGTGACCTACGGCGCGGCCGGCGGGCTGAGCACCCGCACCCCCGTCCGCATCACCCAGGACACCACCGGCGTGCCGGGCGCCGCCGAGAGGAACGACCGCTTCGGCTGGAGCCTGTCGGCCGGCGACACCAACGGCGACGGCTACGCCGACATCGCGGTCGGCGCTCCGTACGAGGCCATCGGCTCGGTGAAGCAGGCCGGCATGGTCACGATCCTGCGCGGCTCGGCGTCCGGCCTGACCGGCAGCGGTGCCAAGGCCTTCTCCCAGGGCACCACGGGCGTCCCCGGCGCCGTCGAGGCGTACGACTCCTTCGGCTCCGCCGTACAGCTCACCGACGCGAGCGGCGACGGCCGCGCGGAGCTGGTGGCGAGCGCCTCCGGCGAGAACACCGGTGACGGCGCGGTCTGGCTGCTGAAGGCCACCGCTTCCGGCATCACGGCCACCGGGTCCAAGTCCTTCGGCGCCGCGACCGTGGGCGGCCCGACGGGCGACGCGTACTTCGGCGACGTGCTCGCGGGCTGACCCCCGGACGTATCGACCCATCCCCTACAGGAGGAACACCTCATGCGCAGGCACACCGCGGCCACGCTCACGGCCGCCCTGCTGACCGCCGGACTCACCCCGCTCACGCTGGCCACCCCCGCCTCCGCCGCCCCCGCCACGTACGCCGACGACTTCAACGGCGACGGCTACCGCGACCTCGCCACCGCCGCGCCCTACACCCCCGTAGGCGGCAGGACCGACGCGGGCGCCGTCGTCGTCACCTACGGCTCCGCGAACGGCATCAGCGCCTCCCGCCGCACCATCCTCACCCAGGACACCGCCGGCATCCCCGGCACCGCCGAGAAGGGCGACCGGTTCGGCAAGGCCCTCGCCTCCGGCGACCTGAACGCCGACGGCTACGCCGACCTCGTGATCGGCAGCGTCGGCGAGGACATCGGATCCGACGTGGACGGCGGCTCCGTCACCGTCGTCTGGGGCGGCAAGAACGGCCTCTCCGGCGGCCGGGGCGTCTCCGACCCCGCCGTGTCGGCCCACGACGAGTACGGCATGTCCCTCGCCGTCGGCGACTTCGACGGCGACGGCCGCCCCGACCTCGCCGTCGGCAGCACGGGCAGCGACGTCTGGATCCACCGGACCTTCACCAAGGCCTCCGGCGCGGCCTCCCGCTACGAACTCGCCACCGGCCTGCAGACCGGCAGCAGCATCTACGGCGCCCAGGACCTCTCCGCCGGCGACCTCGACGGCGACGGCACCGACGACCTGGTGGTCACCGGCAGCGAGGCGTCGACGTACGACGACGGCAACATGGTCTACCTCGGTTCCGCCTCCGGCCTCACCTACCAGACGTTCCTGAGGAGCGGCGGCTGGGAGCTGGCGACCGTCGGCGACCTGAACGGCGACGGCTACGACGACGTCGTCTCGGCGGCGTACGGCGGCGACGGCAAGAGCCTCGGCGGCTCCGTCAGCGCCTACCTCGGCAGCGCGAACGGCGTCCGCACCCGGCCCCAGACCACGATCAACCAGGACACCGCCGGGGTGCCGGGCGCGGACGAGGAAGGCGACTGGTTCGGCAACGACCTCTCCCTCGCGGACGTCAACGGCGACGGCTACGGCGACCTGGCCGTCGGCACGCTCCACGAGACCATCGGCACCGCCGAGATCGCCGGCAGCGTCACCGTGCTGCGCGGCTCCGCCGCCGGCCTGACCGCCACCGGCGCCCAGACGTTCACCCAGAACACCGCGGGCGTCCCCGGCACCGCCGAGTCCGCCGACCGCTTCGGTGCGTCCGTACGCCTGTCCGACCTCACCGGCGACGGCAAGGCGGACCTGTCCGTCGGCGCCGACGGCGAGAACCACCCCTCGGGCGCCGTCTTCAGCCTGCGCGGCTCGGCCTCGGGCGTGACCACCAAGAACGCGATCAGCTTCGGCCCCGGCTCGCTCGGCATGTCGACGACCGGCTACCTCAGGCTCGGCCAGGACATGCTCTAGCCGACACCCCGGTGCGGGGCCCCACCGGCACCCGTACGGCCCAACCCTGACGGCTCACGGAGGCCCAAGGTCCCTGCCCCTTAAGGGATGTCACAGCTCGGCCGCAAAGCCGGGCCCGGAACCCCGGGCCCGGCACGCCGACGCCGGGGACCAGGTACGTTCGAAGACGTGGCTGGATTCAGGATCGGACGCGGCCGTAGCAACGGCGCTCCTCAGACGCGACCGCACAACCCTCCGAACGGGCGGCAGGCGCCGCAGGGGCCGGCGTACGGCTCCCCGCAGGCGCCGCAGCGGTACCCGCAGGCGCCGCAGCCGTACGGCAACGGCGGCGGCCCCACCTGGCCGCAGCCGAACGCCGGACCCGGCGGCGGCTACGGCGGCCAGGGCGAGCCGGAGTACTTCGGTGACGGCGCGTACCCGCCCGGCCCGCAGGGCCCGCACGACCCGTACGCGGCGAACAACCCGGGCCACACCCAGGCCTTCTCGGTCGGCGAGGACCCCTACACCCAGGGCGACACCTACCGCGCCGGCTCGGCGGCCCCGCCGCCCGGCCCGGTCGGCCCGCGCCTGCACTGGAAGGCACTGCTGAAGGGCGTCGTCCTCGCCCCGAACCAGACCTTCCTGCAGATGCGGGACTACTCGATGTGGGGCCCGGCCCTCATCGTCACGTTCCTCTACGGCCTGCTCGCCGTCTTCGGCTTCGACGGCGCCCGTGCGGACGCGATAAACGCCACACTGTCGAACGCGGTCCCGATCGTCCTGACCACGGCCGTCGCGATGGTGCTGAGCGCGTTCGTCCTGGGCGTGGTCACCCACACCCTGGCCCGCCAGCTCGGCGGCGACGGCGCCTGGCAGCCCACGGTCGGCCTGTCCATGCTGATCATGTCCCTCACGGACGCGCCCCGCCTCGTCTTCGCGATGTTCGCCGGCGGCGACGCGACCTTCGTGCAGATGCTCGGCTGGGCCACGTGGGTCGCGGGCGGCGTACTGCTGACCCTGATGGTCGGCCGCTCCCACGACCTGCCCTGGCCGAAGGCACTCGGCGCGTCGGCGATCCAGCTGATCGCCCTCCTGTCGATCGTGAAGCTGGGCACGGTCTGACCGACCGCACGACCACGGAAGAGGGGCTCCCCACGGGGAGCCCCTTTCCTTGTCCCTGCCTGCTGCCTGCTACCTGCTGCCTGCCGGCTGCCGACCTGGGCCTGCTCGCTCGAAGGTCAGGCGTCGAGCACCTGCCCAGCACGGCGCACCACGGGCTGCTGAACGGACCACGGGAAGTTGATCCACTCATCGGTCCGCTTCCACACGTACTCGCACTTCACAAGCGACTGGGACTTCTCGTAGACGACCGCGCTGCGCACCTCGGCGACGGTGTCGAGGCAGAAGTCGCGCACCAGCTTGAGCGTCTTGCCGGTGTCGGCGACGTCGTCGGTGATCAGCACCTTCTTCCGGGAGAAGTCGATGACGTTGGGCACGGGGGCGAGCATGACGGGCATCTCGAGGGTGGTGCCGACGCCCGTGTAGAACTCCACGTTCACGAGGTGGATGTTCTTGCAGTCGAGGGCGTAGGCGAGCCCGCCGGCCACGAAGACACCGCCGCGGGCGATGCTGAGGACTATGTCGGGCTCGTACCCGTCGTCGGCGATGGTCTGCGCGAGCTCGCGCACGGCCACGCCGAACTGCTCGTAGGAGAGGTTCTCCCGTACGCCACTCGTGCCACTCATGCCGGTGTCGCTCATGCCGCTGTCGCTCACACCTGGGTCCGGTGGAAGTTGAGGAAGGACCGGGAGGCTGTCGGCCCCCGCTGGCCCTGGTACCGGGACCCGTACCGCTCGCTGCCGTAGGGGAAGTCGGCGGGCGAGGTCAGCCGGAACATGCACAGCTGCCCGATCTTCATGCCCGGCCAGAGCTTGATGGGCAGGGTGGCGAGGTTGGACAGCTCGAGGGTGACGTGGCCGCTGAAACCCGGGTCGATGAAGCCGGCGGTGGAGTGGGTCACCAGCCCCAGCCGCCCCAGCGAGCTCTTGCCCTCCAGCCGGGAGGCGAGATCGTCGGGCAGGGTGATGACCTCGTACGTACTGGCGAGGACGAACTCCCCGGGGTGCAGGATGAACGGCTCGTCCCCCTCCGGCTCCACGAGCCGGGTCAGGTCCGCCTGCTCGATGGCGGGGTCGATGTGCGGGTACCGGTGGTTCTCGAACACCCGGAAGTAGCGGTCGAGGCGCACGTCGATGCTCGACGGCTGCACCATCACGTCGTCATAGGGATCGATCCGTACCCGCCCGGCGTCGATCTCGGCCCGGATGTCCTTGTCTGAGAGAAGCACGCCCCGAGGATACGCAAGGCGCGCGGAGCGACCACAACCGGACGACTCCGCGCGCCTGCACGCCTGTTTGTTGTTACTTGCTGCCGTTTTGTCCGCTACCGCTTCTGGTAGCTGACGGGCACCACGCTCCGGAGCCGCGCACAGCGCGGACACCGAAGCAGCCGCCCGGGGCCGAGCCGCTCGGCCTGCTGCATCGGGAACGAAGCGGTGGTGAACACGTGCCCATCGGCACAACGGACGACGGTGCGCTCCATCAAGTCCAAGAGTCCCTTCCCCAAGAGCCGCGTCTGGCTGCTGCTTGCCTGACGACAAAAGCCACAGTACGGGATCAAAGGGACGGCCTTCCAGGCGGCACTCCGGTCCCGTCCGGACCCTCTGCCACGGCCCCACCGTACGCCCCAACTCCGGCGCCCCGCAGCCGCATCCCACCCCTGAAATACCCTCAGGCCCCGCGGCTCGAGCACCGGGGGCCTGGCATGAGGTAAAGTGGCGACCGTTCGGGCACCGACTCCGTCGGCGTCTTACGCGGGTGTAGTTTAATGGTAGAACATCAGCTTCCCAAGCTGAGAGCGCGAGTTCGATTCTCGTCACCCGCTCCACGAAGAAGGCCCAGGTCAGAGACCTGGGCCGTTTTGCTGTCCGCTGTGATCACTGGCCGCGTGCCAGATTCGTGCCAGAAGGCCTCTCGGCAGCCTTCCGGGCAGCCTCCTCGCGGGCCTTCCGGACCGTGACGTCGAGGCCGGCGGCGACCTCCTCCTGTCGCTCCTCGTCGGAGTGCTGATAGATCAGCGCGGCCTTCTCGGACGACTGTCCGGCGCGCACCATCGTGTCCTTCAGGGTGGCGCCCGACCGGGTGGACAGCGTGTGCCCGGTGTGCCGCAGGTCGTAGAACCGGAAGCCCTCGGGCATGCCGACGACCTCCCGGGCCCTCCGCCACTTCCGCCCGAAGGTGCTGCGCCGGAAGGGAGCCCCCTTCTCACCGACGAAGAGCAACCCGTCCGGACCCGGCTCGGCATAGGACTCCAGATGCCAGCGAAGCTCCCGGCGGAGGAAGGCGGGAAGAATCACAGTCCGGGTGCCTGCGTCGGACTTGGTGTCGCCCTGGACGCGGCGCCCGTTCATCCGTTCCGGCTCGGCGAGGCGGACACGGAGGTGCAGGTTGTCCAGGTCGACGTCCCGTCGCCGGAGACCGGCCAGCTCTTCCGGTCGGAGTGGGCCGTAGGCGCCGAGGTAGACCATGAGCCGCCACCGCATGCCCACCGCGTTGGCGAGCGCGTCCACCTGGCCCACGGTGGCGATGCGCCGCTCAGCGGCCTTCTCTTTACCGGCGCCCTTGATGCGGCACGGGTTCCGCGTGATCAGTTCGTCGTCCACGGCCGTCTCCATGATGGCTTTGAGGAGCCGGTACGCCTTGGCCGTGATCGTCTTGGCACCGGTGAGCCGCAGCCGTTCAGCCCGCCACTCCCGGACTCGGGGCGCGGTGATCTCGTCCAAGTCCAGGTCGGCGAAGGCGAACAGGTGCTTGTCGAGGAGGTAGCGGTAGAGGTCCTGCGTCAGCGGCGCGAGCTCCCGTTCCTCCACCCACTTCTCCGCGTAGGCCCGGAAGCTCACCGCGCCCGCATCGGGGTCACGCCACTCGCCACGGCGGATCTCGGTCTGCTTTTCGGCGAGCCAGTCATCGGCGTCCGCCGTCGTCTCGAACGTGAAGGGCGCCGGACGCATCACCCCGTCGGGCCCCGGGTAGCGCGCCTGGTACCGGCCGGAGGGAAGCTTTCTGATCGCGCCGAAGCGGCGGCGCCTGCCCCTGCTGTTGGCCATCAGGCAGCCCTCCCGTAGCGCGGCCGGGGGCGCCTCAGCGGCTCCACCGTGCGGGACCGGATGAACTCCTCGACCGCGCTCTCCGGGATACGCACATGCCGGCCGACCTTCACGTACCGAATGCGCCGCTCCTCGATGAGCCGCCGGGGGAAGCGGGGAGTCGTGCCGAGCAGCTCGGCGACCTGGTCGACGGACAGGTAGCGGTCGTTCATGTGGTGGGCTCTCCTTCCGTTCCGGGGGCGGGTTCGAGGGATGCGGCGAGCCAGGCTTCACCGGTGCTGAGGCCGGTTCCGGCGAAGACCCAGTGGGCGAGGACGAGCGTGGTTTCGCCGTCTTGGGGAGCGGCAGTGGCGGCTTGGGCGCGGCGCCATTCGGCGCGGGCATCGCGGAGGGCGCCGAGGGTGGTGGAGTAGCGGCGGGACTTGGTGGAGAAGTGGCCGCGGAAGCCGAGCATGTGGGCCCAGGCACGCAGGCGGAGGTGTTCGAGGTCCTTGCGTGCGCCGAGGAACCATGCGGTGCGGATCATGCGCCGGGCGTGGTCGGTGATCCGGGTCTGTGCCAGTTCGGCAAGGAAGCGGATGGGCCGGTCCAGGGTGCCGGTCGCTGTCTCGGCGCCTTTGGTGGCGTACTTGGCGATGTACGCGGCGACGGCCCGTTCGGTCAGTTCCTGGCCGCCGTCGAGGTCGGCGGAGCGGATGGTGCGGACGTCGAGTTGGCGGCCGAAGGTGAAGGTGTGGGCGCGGCCGTCGACGTGCGGTCCGTTGACGCGGGTGGCGGTGGCGGCGGCGTGGATGGCGTCGGTCAGCAGCTCGGCGGACGCCCAGGCCGGAGGGGCCGTGCCGCCGCCCTCCGGGCCGTCGAGGCGGATGACCGCGTGGAAGTGGACGGCGCCCCGCTTCTGGTACTCGGCGACCTTGGCGAAGGAAACGCGCGCGTGGTCCCGGAACGCACGCTGGGTGAGTCCGGCACGCTTGGCGATCTCACGGCGCAGGTAGATCGAGAAGCGCCGCCAGAGGGCTCCGGCGTGGGCGTTCCAGAGGACAGCCGCTTCGTAGTCATACGCGTCCGGGTCGAGGGGCGTACCGAGGGCCGGGTCTGTTTCGTCGTGCCGGGCGCCGCAGCGGCAGGGTCGCCCGCTGGAGGGGCGGTTGTGGACGGGGCCGAAGCTCGGTGCGGTGAGGGTGGCGAAGACGCGTGGGTGTGTGCCGACCTGTTCGGCGGTGCCCTTGCCGCCGCGGAGTCCGGCGGTGATCAGGTGGAAGGTGTCTCGGCGGTAGACCTCCGCGCAGGCCGCGCAGCGGGTGGCACGGCGGTTGTTGCAGCGGACGAGGAGACTTCCGGCGGGCAGGGAGGACGAGTCGAGGTGGTTCAGGACGCGCCCGATCTCGCCGGTTGTCGAGTCGACGGCGTACTCGGTGCGGTGGCCGTCGAGGCGCACGGGGTTGGTGCAGCCGCCCAGGCCGGAGAGTTGGCGGGCCAGCTCGGGCATGGTGCCGAGGGAGGCCAGCATGGAGAGTTCCGCCAGCGGGGGCGGAGTCTGCCGGGTGATGATGGGTCGTCCTTTCGACTGTTTCGGCGGTTGGGAGGAGCGGCCCCGGGGCGGCGGGATGCTTGGCGGCGTTTGCCGCCCCGGCGGCCGGTCAGCGCCTGTTGGCGCCGGTGACGAGGGAGCGCAGGACCACGGCGGCGATGGCCACGGACACGGCCGAGACGGCGACCGCCGCCAGGAGCGCGGTGAGGACGACGCCGACGACGACCACGGCGGCGACCGCACCGGCGCCGACCCCCACGAACGGGGCGACCGAGCGGCCGGCGAAGGGAGCCGGGGCGCGGTCCTGCGGGATGTGGGTGGTGATGCTCGGGACGTGCGGGGTGTCGGGCAGCTTGGGGCGGAACATCGCGGGACTCCTTGTCGGTCGGGGTGTCATTCGTGGGTGCCGTTGACGACGTCGACCCCGGTGCGGGTGCCGGACTCGATGGCCGGGGCGAGGATGGTGTGCGAGAGCCAGAAGCCGAACAGCGCGATCACGACGGCGACCCAGAGGCGGATGCCGAGGAACTTGATCGCGGCCCAGGCGATGACGCCCAGGACGAAGACGAGCGGGAGCGAGACGGTCACGGGAGCTCCTCAGCGGACGCGGCAGCGGTGGGTGCGCGCGGCCAGCTCGGCGGCGGCGCGGCTGTCGTAGTCGGTGGAGAAGCCGCAGCGCGGAGCCGTGCAGGCAGCGGTGTGCTTCTCTCGGCCCCGGCCGTCGTAGTACGTGGCGACCTGGACGGGGCCGATGCGGACGACGCGGCGGAAACGGCGGTTGGCGGACATCAGGGCATCTCCTTGTCGGTCTCGCCGGTGAAGTCGGTGACGTGGTCGGCCAGCCAGCGCAAGATCTCGTCGCCCTCGTAGCTGTCGGCGGCGAGGATCACCGGCTCGGCGATCAGCACGGCTTCGGTCAGGCGGTTCTGTCGGGTCAGCTCGGCGGCGCGCTTCAGCGCGCGGAGCGTGGACGGGCGCAAGGGGGAGATTCCTCCGGGTCAGGTGAGTTGGGTGGTGATGGCTTCGGCGAGCGGCATCGGGACACCGAGCCGCGCGCGAAGGGTCGAGGTGTCGATGTCGGTTCCGGTCCGGGCGCGGTGTTCGTCGGCGACCTTGCGGGCGAGAGTGACAAGCGCGGGCGGCACCGGGGACGGAGGCGGTGAAGCTGACTCCGGGGCGACGGCCGGTAGTTCGGGGGCACCCGGCGCCTCGACGTCTGCGGCGGTCGATTCCGGCGCCTGTGCCGTCGAAGGTGGTTCCGGTGCCGTCGCCGGGTCCGCGCTGGGATGCGCTGCTCCGTGAGCGAGCAGCGTGCCGCCCAGGAAAGCGACCGCGGGCCATCCGGCGACGAGGATGCGGAGCCAGGCCGGTACGTTCTCTAGGTCGAGCAGACCGGCGGTGGCGACGTTGGCGCCCAGGGACGCCGTCAGTGCGACGAGGAACCAGCACCACCCGGACGTTTTCGACTCACCGGAGCGCAGGCGCCGCCAGGCCGCCACCAACAACAGGTCGACGGAGACCGGATAGGCCCACGCCTTCCAGCCGTTCTGTCCGGCAGCGAGTGCCAGGTCATGCAGGTGAGCGAAGGACAGCGCGGCGGCGATCAGCGCTTGAACGAGCACGGCGTCCACGCGGACGGGCAGGGCGCGCACGGCCACTCCTTCCAGTTCCGGGCATGGGTGGGGTAGGGACTTGGCGCGGGACGGCCGCGCCGACCGTGGGAGCGGGCGGTTACTCGGTGATCGGCCGAGGAGTGGCCAGGGGGCTGGACTCCTTCACCGGCACGGGAGGGACGTAGGGCCGGAACGGCGCGAGCGCCGGAACGTCCGGGGCCAGGTGCGCCGTCTCGCGGCAGGTGGCCGCAGCGTCGGCGAGGGACAGGTGAGGGGTGCGGATGCGGGACCAGCCACCGGAGGTGTCGCCGACGACGGCGAGGCCGGGCAACTCGGCAGCGATGGCGCAGGAGGCCAGGACAGCCTCAGGGGCGATGTCACCGAGCGCCATCTTCGCGGACGCTTCGTCGTTCACTCGATGGCAGACCCGCCCGGTGAGCTGAGCCCGGAGCATGGTCGCTCCCTTGCCCAGCTCAGCCCCGAAGCGCTGCCCGCACACCTCCAGATAGATGCCGGCCGCACGGCCGAGCTGAGCGAGCCGGATCAGCTGAGTGACCATCTCGTCCCGTCGCTCCTCCTCCTTCCTCGTAGCGACGAGAAAGAGTTCCGCCACTTCATCGACGAACAGCACGATGGGAGCCGGGCGTTCATCTTCCGGCAGGCCCCAGACGTCTGAGGTGATCAGTTCATCCGGGGTGCCGGGCGCGATGCCCTGCCGCGCTTTGATCAGGTCGTATCGGTCCTCCATTTCCTTGACGAGCACGGGCAGCAGCTCGGCCGCCTGTTCCGGGTCGGTCGCCAGCGCGGAGAGTCGAGGAGCGAACGGGGCCAGCTCCACACCGCGCTTGCAGTCGACCCCAACCAGGACCACCGGCTGAGCGGCCAGCCCGGCGAGCAGGTTCCGCAGGAACATGGACTTGCCGGACAGCGTGGCGCCGAGCACGAGTTCGTGAGGTACGGCCCGATAGTCCCGCACGAAGGCGGTCGCGTCCTCCCGCAGAGCCACCGGCACGCGGAGCGGACCGGCGTCGGTCCGGCGAGGCATCCGCACCTTGCGTAGGACGTCGAAGCCGACGAGCCGCAGTTCCACGACACCGGGCTTGACGTCCCGCACGTATACGGCGTGAACGCCCCAGGCATGCCGGAGCCGTTCGGCCGAGGCCGCCACGTCCGCCGGTTCCTGGCCCGGAGCCAGCCGCAGCCGGAGCCGCAGACCGGTCGAGGTTGGTCGGATCACGCCCCGGCGAGGAGGAACGGGCCGGACCTCACGGCGCGTCGTGGCCTTGACGGCCAGGGCCCGCCACCGAGGCGGCTCGACCGTCAGGCCGCACGCGTCCATGGTGGAGGTGTACGAGGCCAGCAACCGGGCCACCGAAACGGGCAGCCCGACCGTGGACCAGTACGCCGCCGGATGGGCATGCCGGGCGTAAGCCGCGCCGCCTATCGCAGCGAGCGACCCACCCAGCTCGGCCCACGTCACCAGGTCGGTCACGACGATCAGCCCGCCTGCTCCATCGGGAAGGCGCCAGGAGCAACGGCGGTCGCCCGGTAGGCGATGCCGTGCCGCTGCTGCCCGTTGAACACGCTCTCCCACGGCCGGGCAATGAGCCCCGGCAACGAAACCGGGGCCCCCACGGTCAGGCCCTCCGTCACACCGCTCTCGGGGACGGTGACCTGAAGCAGCGACGACTCACCCTCGTCGATGTAGACGACGCCGACCGTCATCAGCGCCTCACCACTCACGGCGTCCTTGGCGATCTCACCGGTCTGCCGGTCACGCACCTTCGGCGCCGGCGCCTCGGTGAGCAGGATCGTGGCGGTCGAAGCGTCAATACGGATCACACGCACAGATTTCTCCTCCTGAGTCGACCAACTTGCCATCCTGACAAGTTGACTTAGCAAGTTCGAAACTAGAGATGCCAAGTTGACTTGTCAAGTGCGAATCGAGGTGGGAGTCGACGGCGAACTTGCCGCGATTCGGGCTCAGTTCAGACGGTAGGTGTCTTCCAGTTCCTGCCGGTCGGCAGGAAGTAGCACGTCGGAGACTTGCAGAGCCTGCCCCGAAGCGTCACACGCGACGACCAGGACACTGAGGACCGGAACGCCCTCAGGGAGATCCAGAAGCTCCGCTTCGGCGCGCTCCGGCAGGCGGGCCGAAACCCGTTCCGTGACATGGTCGAAGCGGACCTTCTTGCGCGTCTCCAGATGTGCGCGAGTGCCGCCCGTCAGCGCATCAGCGCTCTCCAGCTCAGTGCCTTCGACCAGGCCGGCGGGGAAGTAGGACGACACCAGCTCCACCGGTTCGCCGTCCTCCTCCACCAGAAAGCGGCGCATGAGAGTCTTGGCCCGCTTGGGCAGCCCGAGGGCGGAGGCGACCCGCACCGGAACGGGGACGTAACCGACTTCAACCAACCGCCCCGCCGCATGCGACTCGTCGCGCGTAAGCGTCTCACTCCCCCGGCGGTCCTTCTGCTCGACGACAGCCGGGCGGCCTCGCACGATCGTGCCGTACCCCTGCCGGGACTCCACCCAGCCGTCACGCTTCAGCAGCTCCAGCGCCCGGACGACGGTCGGCCGGGACATCCCGAAGGACTGCACCAGTTGGTTCTCACTGGGAACCCGAGTGCCGGGCGGATACGTGCCATCCTCGATGCGACGCTGGATCGTCTGCGCGAGGCGCACGTACTTCGGTGGCTCCACTTCATACGCCATGAACGCCGCCCGTCGGGATTGGTCAAGTCAACTGGTCAACCAGACTAGCGAATCTCCGATTGTCGAAGTAGAAGCGGAGCGAACTCTTACCTTCCGGGCCAGGCATCGGCCACCACGAAGGAGACGACAGTTCCGCCGAAACGACTCGGCGCCGCGTGCCACGACTCGGCCAGCGAATCGACCAGGAGCAGTCCCCGCCCGTGGGAGTCGTTGGCGTCGGGATGCCTCAGCCGCACGTTCGCCGGAAAGCCGGGGTTGTGCACGTCGACCCGAAGCGAGGTCCCCTCACGGAACCACTCAACCCGGACCAGCCAAGGATCGTCCGACCGGCCGTAAGCGATGGCGTTGGTCACCAGCTCCGAGATCATCAGCGCACAGTCATCGACGGAGCAGGCCGGGTTATACGGGGCGATGAACTTGCGGAACCAGCGCCGCGCCCGCGGTACGGACTCAGCGACAGGGTGCAAGGTCATCGCACCGAGAC
The DNA here is from genome assembly GCF_055578235.1 of Streptomyces sp. NPDC033136. Lineage (NCBI taxonomy): Bacteria > Bacillati > Actinomycetota > Actinomycetes > Kitasatosporales > Streptomycetaceae > Streptomyces > Streptomyces sp. NPDC033136. The sequence continues at coordinate 536,777 of NZ_JBVIPD010000001.1, read as the reverse complement.
GCGGTGATTCCTCAGACGGGTAGCGGTCGATCATGTAAGCCATCCGGTGCTCACTTCCTGCCGCTACCGTCGCAGTCGAGGCAGCGCCGCTTTGATGTGGCGCGGGTACGGTCGGCGGCGGTGGCAAGCGCCAGGGTCGTACGCGAGCCGACGCGCTTCCAACCGCGCCCCCGGCAACCCCGGCAAGGTAAGTGCGTGCCCTGATCCGGCCGCTGACTCGTCACACCGCGCCTCCTCCCAGTGAAGTGGCCTTAGCCACTTCCTGGATAGTGGCATTAGCCACTTGGTCGACGCAAGCGATTCGCTGCAACTGGCCCCCTCAGGTGAGGGGGTAACCCTGCTCGAACGCCCAGCGATGCGGCGGGTAGGTGGCCTCAGCGAACTCCAACGGCCGGTCCTGGAGGTCGAAGACGACGTGGTGCACGATCAGGACGGCGGAGCCGGTGGCAAGTTGGAGGTCCTCGGCCTCTTCCTCCGTGGCCGCACGCGCGCACATGCGGTCTTCCGCGTAACTCCCTTGCCGTCCGGTCATGTTCTCGACGTACAGCAGCGTCCCCTCTTGGATCCGCTCCGGCTCCAGGAGCTTCGGCGCGCGCTGACCGACATCCGGAGCGAACCACGAGGTGGACAGGGTGATCGGCCCGTCCTGGTTGTTGGTCACCCGCCGCCGGTGCACCGCCCGACGGTCCTTGACCAGGCCCAGCGCCTCAGCCACGTGGTCCGGCGCCTCCAGCCAACCGGCAGAGGTGATCACGGCGTACTCGCCCGGTGTGTAGATCTTCCCGGTCTGCCGAGCGCGCCCGTACAACTCACGAGCTCGCCGGTTGACTTCGAGGCTGCGCACGTACGTGCCTGACCCCTGGCGCTTCTCGACGAGCCCTTGATGGCTCAGCGCCTCCAGCGACCGTGCGGCCGTGGGCCGGGACACCTTCCAGTCCGTCGCCAACTGCCGTTCGGACGGCACCTCGTCACCTGGTCGCAGGTCACCCCGAAGAATCTGATCACGGATGTAGTGCGCGATCTGGAGATACTTCGGCTGAGCCTCCTCGATCTGCGGCATCAGTTCTCCTCACCCAAGGCGAGCCCCAGGCGAGTAGTCGGGCACCCCGCTACCGAGCTGAGGCCTGCTTCTCGATACAAGTGGCTATGGCCTCTAGCCACTATAGGGTGAGTGGTCAACCCCCCACCCCGTAGGCTGAGACGCATGACGCGGTTGATCGTCGCAGCAGGAGGAGGGGGCGACGCAGTCGCCGCCGCAATGATTCACGCCGCCCTCTACGGCGACGAGGACCAGGCGGTGATCCTCACGTACGCGTGGGACCGCCTCCTGATCGACCCGGTTCCCGGTCCCCGAGGACCGGACAACTTCACCGGCCTCCAGCCTCTCACTCCGGCAGTCTGGGCAGTGCCGGCCGAAGCTCGCCCGATCGCTCCGGCGGGTTCGACGCTCCCCCGACTCGCAGCAGAGCTCCGGCACACGTTCGCGCTGATCGATCCCCGCTCTGGGGTCGAGGGCGTCACCCGCCAACTCGAAGAGCTGGTAGACCACTTGTCACCGGAGTCGATCGATCTCCTGGACGTGGGCGGCGACATCCTCGCCCGTGGCGATGAGCCGACGTTGAAGAGCCCGCTTGCCGACGCCGTCACGCTCGCCGCGTGCTGCCAGGTGAACGCTCCTGTTCGCCTCCTGGTGGCGGGCCCTGGCCTCGATGGCGAACTCCCTCTCGACGAACTGCGCGGCATGCTCGGCCCGCTCATCCACACCCTCACCGCGAAGGACGTCGAGCCGATCAGCTCGGTCCTGGAGTGGCACCCCTCCGAGGCAACCGGGATGCTCGCGGCGACAGCCCGAGGCGTACGCGGCACCTGCGAGATGCGAGACGCCGGCCTTCCTGTCCCCCTCACCGACGAGGCACTGACCGTCCATGAGGTCGACCTGGACGAGGCACTGACCCGCAACCAGTTGGCCCGCGCCATCCTGACGACCGCCACCCTGGACGAGGTCGAGGCGCACAGCCGCGAAATCTGCGGCTACTCGGAAATCGACTACGAGCGCAACAAGGCCGCGTGGCTCAAGGACCAGCCACCGGCTCAGTTCGACCCAGCGGCCGCACTGTCCCAGCTCGACCAGTTCGAAACCGAGGCCCGGGACCGCGGAGTTACCCACACGACGTTCCGCCGTATCACCGAGGCCCTAAACCTCAACGGCTCCTTGCGCGAGGACCTGCGCCAGCTGCTCATCAACAGCCGTCCGAAGCAGTACGACGCTCCCTTGTGGCGCATCACAGCCACTACTGAGTAACAACCTTCTTCACGAGTTCAAGGCGGCTCGCTCCGCTCACCGCGCGCGGCCCGGCCCCCGGCCGGGCCTGCGCTCCTGTCTCCGCCCCGCTCCAGCCCGGCCGACGGCCGTGCCGCGCGCACAGCAATCAGCCAACTGACGCCAGAGAAGGGGTACGTCGTGGCTGGGGCGGTCGGCTCCACGGCTTTACGGAGCCACTTTGGCGCGAGCCTCGAAGATCATGGCCCCAGCGTCGTGCTTTACCGGGCAGGTCCACAGACTGCCCGACGCGCCGCAAGCTTACGGGGCCATGATCACTCGCGCCAAAGCAGCGCCACCCCAAAGCCGCTCCACCGACCTAAATTGTCTGGCTCAGGACGCTTCTTCTTGGCCCGCCGCTTGTTTCCCTGCGACAGGTCGTCCTCGGGTGGCAGCCCGCCGACACTCGCCGCGTAGGCCCGGTATAGCGCAGCCGCGCCACCCGGCACCCGTGCGCGTCACTTCTCTCGGTGCTGAAACTCTTTCTTCCCCGCAATGAAGCTGATGATCAGGATTAGAGTTGCGCAGCCTGTGATCCATCCCACGTGAATACGGGTATACCCCAGAGTCCCGGGAATGCCCACGATCCATCCGCCAACGGCAATCAAGAACAGCATGGGCGATAGACTATACAAAGCCGACGTCCGGGCAGCATTCATCGATTCACCAGCTGGGCGACCAGACAACGCCATCCATGTCACTGAAAGGGCGAGCCCCACACCAAGTGCCGATCCAATAGACGCAAACAAGGACGAAAAGGATCCATGCACTAGATATTCCAGATTCTGTTCTGACCATACGAGCAGTAGCCAGCTAGCCAGCGAAACCGCGACCGCTGGAACTAGGACCACTCTTGCAGATTCAAGAGCAAACCCCTTTCCGTATTTAATTGACTTTCGCAATGCGACAGCGACAGCCGAAAAGAAATTCTGAACCGCGCACACAATGACGTGAAGTGTGTACTTCACATTCGCCCACAAGTTCTCAATACTGACTGCCACAACAACGCTAATGCGGTTGATCATCTCATTGAACGCCTTAGGGGAACTTCCGGACCCCTGGCCCGACTTATAAGCGTACTTGCGTTGAGGCCGCACAGCCTGTCGGCGAACAGGAAGATCACTTGTATGAGAGAAACCAGCCATTGCCGCAACCATGAGGGCCGAAATGGCGCCACCTGCAGCGATCAACAGAAGCACCCACCGCAGGGTCTGAGAGAACGATGGATACCATTCAGAGGGACCAACGAAGAGGCCTAGCGACGCGATGAGGCCACCGATGGAAATAGCAGCAAAGATCCCGATGGCCCTAACAGTACTTCTCCATGCCCTTTCGGATTCCGGCATGGAGCTCGATTCTCCATAGAACCGAATTATCCATCCCGCAACAACAATAGCTAGCGCCGCGAGTCCCACTACCTGACGTATCGACATATTTGCAAAGTGCAGCCCAATTGCCGCAGCGCAGCCAACCAGCCACGCCGTCAGAGCCACCTTCCAACCGAGCCTATCTCTCCATATGGGGGTAGCTACAATCATGCCGCCAAAAAATGCACCAACCGCCAGCAAGGGCAGTATATTTTCCGTCTCCGCAGCTAGCATGAAAGTGCCGCAAATTGCTACGCTCACGAGAAGCGTAATCCACTTATTTACGCGAAGAAGAAAGCTGCCGTCCTCTGAGTAGGCACCAGCTTGGACAGCGTTTTTTCTGGAGCCAAATTGTATCCACCAAGGAATCCCCTCCGACTCCCTGAATTCTGATGCAATGTCGGTCTGCTTGCCCAGCGAGGGGGTCGGTTCTCTCCTGACCCAAACGCCGGTATCTGAGTCGCCGCCTCTTAGTGGTTGACGTTCAGGCGCCATCGGCACAGATCTTTCATATTCATCAGACCACCAATGAGCGGCGGCATGACCCGATGGACGCCAACCGTCCGTGAGCAATGCGTGCTGCACTTCTCTACGAGCATTTTGCATGTCTTCGAGCCACGGCCCAAGCCCTTGCAGGTCATCGAGATCTCGGCCCAAGGGCGCCTGGAACTCAGTCACGTAGTCATCGTAAATGGGGTATTGGCTTTCGGGGCTTTGTATATGGGCAAGCATTCTCCATTTAGCAATTCCGGGGCCGCCGGTAATGCTGCTGAATATTGAGCCCGGCGAAAGTTCACCGCCCGCATATTCGACATCTATCACTGCATGCTCGAGGTTATTCAGCTCAGGCGAAGACATAACTCACTCCGTCCGCTCGCAGAGCTTGCTCATTTCTCGCAAATATCTGCGAGTCCAGTAAATATGTCGTAACCTTGAGGCCTTAAGTCCCCTGCCTCATCGATATAATTGAACGGCATACGAACGGCCGTGTAGTCCTGGCGGGCGATTCCCCCAGGCTTTACGCTCCGGCATGGCGGCTCTCACATTCAAGGCTAGCGAGCCGTGGGGAATCTGTCCTGTCAGTGTCAGTCCCGCAGAGCAGCTGCTGTGAGCTCTGCGATAAAGCAGCGAAGTACAGCAACCACTCTGCCCGCAGGCGACCGCCAAGAGTCGTCAGCGGCCGACTGACCAGCGCGCGGGACCTCAACGACCACTCAGCTGACAGCTCGGGACGAAGAGGTCCGTGCCAGACGCGTGCCAGATTCGGCGGGGAACCACGGGGAACACGGGGGAACCAAGTTGACAGCCACCAAGCGCCAACAGCGCTTTGCGGGCAGGTCAGCCCCACAGCGAACCCTAGATCACCTTAGCTTCCCAAGCTGAGAGCGCGAGTTCGATTCTCGTCACCCGCTCTTTTTGAAGCCCCAGGTCAGCGGCCTGGGGCTGTTTCATTGGGAAGCCTTTGCTGCGTTTCGCGAGTACGCCTGTACCCAAAGATTGGGCACGCAGAGGGCACGCGCGCCTTGAGAGGGCGCCCCCATCACGTCGCCGCGTGCGCTGCTGACCTGCACTTTCACGTAGATGAGCCGGAGGCGAGCCCTCAGCCCGCTGTTCCTGGGCGATGGCGGACATCCGTCCCGCATGTCTTCGTCGTGGGCGGTGCCCAAGTCCCTTGTGGAAGCAAGCACTTGACCGCTTCGGGTCGTGCGTCAGAGCGGGAGGTCGTCGGGGAGTACACGGAACGCCTTGTAACGGCCCAGCGGGCGTACAGCCCGGAAGTCTCGTCGGTCCAGGGTGAGAATCGCGTCCGTGTCGTAGTCGGCTGCAAGCGCCACGTTCACCGCGTCGGCGAGGTCGAGGTCCAGCGCGCGGTAACGGACACGGACGGACTGGGCTGCGCCCAGGTGGTCCTCTGTGATCTCCGGCAGGACGACACGACCCCGGCTCATCCAGCGCCGCAGGTCGTCAACCGCGCTGAGGGCAGCCTCCCTGCCGAGCTCACGCGTCGCCACGTGATCCAGTTCGGCCAGCAGGAGCGGAGACATGACCAGCAGGCCCGCCGCCATGATCGCCTCGTTCGCCGCCCCATGTTCCGGATGAGCCGAGTCCAGCGCAGCCAGAAGGCCGGACGTGTCGGCGATGACAATGATCACGCGGCGGATCCGGAGCCCGAGCCGGTCTCCCGCCGGACGGCATCGGCGACCGTGTCGCGGACCTCCGACTTGGGCAGCGTGCGCCCCGGCCCCTCGAAGGTGCGTGAGAACAGTGGCTCGTCCCAGACCCGGTTCGCCATGGCTGCAAGGTGGATGCCCTGGCGGATGATCTCGGCCTCGCTTATGCCTCGGCGCTTGGCGGCCTCCTTGATGATCGCCAGGTCCTCGGGGTCCGCGTAGACGTTCGTGCGCTTCATGGACATGTACCAAGGATAGTCCATGTACCGGATTGATGTATCCGCCACTTCCCCAGGTCATGTTTCGGAGGACCAACCGAGCCGACTTCACACGCCCCTTTCGGGTGCCAGACTGTTCCTTCGGCATCAACACGTCCCCGAGGGCCGGACGCTACTCGCGAGAGCCTGACGCCACTGGAGGTGAGGGCGGCCGGGTCGTGGTGGCGGCCCCGCCCACGCGGGCTTCGAAGCACTCCCGTTCGCCGTCGGCCGACGCGGGCCGGAAGCAGGCCCGGACCGTGCTGCCGGGACGGACCTCGGTCATCTCCGTATAGATGAAGGTTGCCGCGTCGTCCTTGTTCCTGATGCGCACGCCGTGGGTCGGGCCGCCTGCCGTGACGTCCAACCGGTCGCCGATCTCGGTCCCCCAGGTCCGGGCCCAGCTCGCACCGCACTTCTTGCTGTGGCGCAGCTCGACGTGGGCGCCGGTGGCCGTGCGGTGCGAGGAGAGGGTATCGGGGCCGAGGCCGCAGATCAGGCGCATCGGGTCCCGGCCCTCGCAGGCGGCTCCGTGGCATTGGGGAGCGAGGGAGAACGGGACGGAGGCCGGCAGCGGTTCGCCCTCCTGGGCCTCCGAGTCCGGCAGCAGGAAGAACAGCAGGGCCGCAGCACCACCGACGATCATGGTGTACGCCGACGCCAGCACCACCAGGAGCCTGCTCCCGCCAAGTCTCCGCCACCCGGTCCCGGCGGGCGGTGGCGCCTCCTGAGGATGTGGCCGCGGCGACTCGTCCGTGGGAGGGGCGGGTGCGGGGGCCACCGCGCGTCCGCTCCAGTGCGACTCGGCGATCTCCCACAGGGCCAGCAGCCGCCCGTCCGGTTCGTTCGCGAGCCGGCACAGTTCCCGTACGGCCTGGCGAGGGGGCAGGCTCTTGCCGTTGAGGTAGCGCTCCCACGAGGACTTGCTGTACGCCGTTCGCTCCGCCAGCGCCGCCAGGCTCAGCCCCGCACCGGCCCTCAGCTCCCGCAGCGCCGCGACCAGCCGGGTGTGTTCCGTGGTCACTGGGGCGTCGCCTCCCGCAGGGCCTGCCAGGTGGGCGGGTCGATGACTCCGTTCACGACCAGCCCGTTCCGCTTCTGCATGCGCTCGACCGCTCGGCGCGTCTTGGGGCCGAAGACGCCGTCGATGTCCCCTGGCTCAGTGCCCGCCCGGTGCAGCAGGCACTGCGCCTCGGCGACTTCGAGCCCCACGTGGGTGTTGGACAGGAGGATGCTCGTGGTCCGGCTCAGGCCGGCGTACCAGCGGCCGTCACGCTGCTCCAGCCGGCAGGTGTAGATGACCGGCACCGTGGACTCCGACACGGTGGCCAGGGCCGTCGCGACAGCATCGCTGCGGTCGTGCGCGAGCTGGGCACGGGCCTCGGTGAGCCGCACGGCCAGCAGGAGCGCGGCGGAGACGGACAGCGCCGTGACCACGGCTCCCACCGTGACCGCGACGCGCAGGTGACGCCCGTACGGCTGCTGCTCCGTGGGGGTGTGTTCCGGTGTCGCGGAGAAGTCCTCGGGGGTGTCGGTGGTGACCGCCCTTCCCTCCGCCCAGCGTTGGGCGGCGATCTCGTGCATCGCCAGCAGCCGGTGCGGATCGTCACCGCCGACGCGGGCCATCGCCTCGACGGCCTCCCGGGGCGGCAGAGACCTGCCGTTCAGATATCGCTGCCACGACTTCGCGCTGTACCCGGTCCTCGCGGCCAGTTGCCGCGTGCTCAGTTCGCTGCGGTCCTTCAGCCTGCGCAGTCGCACGATCAACTGATGGGCGTGTGGATGCAGTTCTACAGGCAGTGCCTTCCAGCGCGACACGCTTCCCCCACTCGCGTTCGGGACCGCAGGCCCCCCGTGTCCCCGTCTCATTCTGCATCAGCTATCACGGGGATCACAGAGCGGGCACCCCGCCCCGGCGCGACCCCGCCCTGGCGTGGAATCAGCCATCCCCTCTCGTCGCGGTCCCGCCGCAGGGACTCGGCAGGTGACATCTCCGCAGGTCAGCGCGCGGGACGTCCCGGGATGAGGTCACTTCTGCGTCAGCTGTGGCCGACCATCGCGCCCACCCCGCATTCTCGTTGCGGAGCCGGCCGCTGCGGTCGGCTCCGCTCATGCCACCTCACCAGGAGTGTTCCCATGAAGCTGAACAGAAAGCTGTCGGCGACCCTGCTCACCGCCGGGCTGGCCGCGACCTTGACCCCGCTGACAGCTCCGCCCGCCGCCGCCAGCAGCATGCACGGCTGCTCATACCCGCGCGTGTGTCTGTACGACGGCTCCTACCAGAACGGCAGCAGGTTCAGCTGGTACCAGGACACCTCCTACCAGGCCATCATCGGCGGAGGGAATCGGGTGGACGCGGTCGTCAACACCCGTAACGACGACTCCGTCTGGCTGATCGACCAGGGTGCCTCCCCGGACGCGTACCTCTGCATCCCACGGAACACCGCCGTCAACCTCGGCAATTACGCCCACCCCAACGGCGGCACCTGGGCGAACGACGCCGACGCCATCAAGATCTGGGGCGACCCCGACGACGGGAAGTGCAGCGGCACCTGGCAGGTGCAGCAGGGCCGCATCAAGGACGGCTGGCGTCCCTGACACACGCGCCCCGTCCCCTCGTGCAGGAGAGGACGGGGCGTGCGTGTCCCTCCGGTCCATCCAGTGATCCGGACGAAACCGTCTGGCTAGTCCCGTCAGTCACGGTCAACAGCGGTGCGATCGGGCCCGCGCAACGGTGCAGGACGAATCCGCGCAGATCAGCGGCGACCCGGCCTCCCAAGCGCCGTCGCTTCCCAAGCCGGGAGCGCGAGTTCGATTCTCGTCACCCGCTCCAGATTGAAACCCCAGGCCAGCGGCCTAGAAGTCGTCCGGCTGCGCTAGCAGTTGTTCCCAGGCGCGGTGTGCCTGGAACTCCAGGGACAGCACCGCGGGCGGCAAATTCCCGACCAGGCCGTACCGTTCCGCTCCTCCTGGATGAAGGCGACGCCCTTGTTGCTCAGCGGGTCCGTGAGCGGTGCGTGCCCGTCCGGTTATCCGCGGCCGGTGTGGCCCTTCCCGGTGTGGCCCTTCCCGGTGTGACCCTTCCCGGTGTGACCCTTCCCCCTCCCCTGGTGGTCATCCTGTGCACGGTCGCGGGCGGGGCCATCGGCTCTCCTTGCGTCGTACGACTGCCGTAGGGGGCTGGTTTCCGGCCAGGCGCCTCGGGTACCCCCGTCGGTGTGACAGGCGCACCGGCGCCCCTCCCTTTGCCGCACTTTGACGCGGCCCCTTATTCGGGTTGCGGCGGTGCCACCGCCTCCAGCCGGTGCAGCGATCCCCGCGATGAAAGAGAAGAGGGGGATTTCCCCATGTCCAAGCCCGCCCAGCAGCAACAGCCTCCGGGCACCGAAGCGGACCTGCGGCCCAAGGCCGACCACGGTGAGCACGGCTACCGCGGATCAGGTCGGCTGGCCGGGAAGAAGGCCCTGATCACCGGTGGTGACAGCGGTATCGGCAAGGCCGTCGCCATCGCCTACGCCCGCGAGGGCGCCGATGTCCTCCTCTCGCACCTGAACGAGGAGGAGGACGACGCCCGCGACACGGCGCGCTGGGTGGAGGAGGCCGGCCGCGAGGCGGTCCTGGTACCGGGCGACCTGTCCGATCCCGCCCACTGCCGGGAGGTGGTGGCCCGGGCCGTCGAGGCGTTCGGCCGCATCGACGTCCTGGTCAGCAACGCGGCGTTCCAGAGGTTCCGCGACTCGATCGAGGAGATCCCCGACGAGGAGTGGGACCACACCCTGGCGACCAACCTCAGCGCCATGTTCCACCTCTCCAAGGCGGCGGTGCCGCACATGAAGTCGGGCGCGTCGATCATCGTCTCCAGCTCGGTGAACTCCGACACGCCGCCGCCGGGCCTGCTGGCGTACAACGCGACGAAGGCGGGCCTGGCGAACATGGTCGGCTCCCTGTCCCAGTCGCTCGCCGAGCGGGGCATCCGGGTCAACAGCGTCGCTCCGGGGCCCATCTGGACACCCCTGATCCCCTCCACGATGCCGCCCGAGCAGGTCGAGGACTTCGGCGGCCAGACACCGCTGGGACGGGCCGGGCAGCCGGCCGAACTCGCCCCCGTGTACGTCATGCTCGCCTCGGACGAGGCCGCGTACGTCTCGGGTGCGCGCATCGCCGTCACCGGCGGCCAGCCCATCCTCTGACGCGTCGGTTACCACGGCCCCTGTGTCCTGGAGATCTTCTCCGACAACGTGCCGGACTCGCTCTACGAGACGGACCTGGACGATCTTCTGCGCGCCAACCGGACGGCCCTCGAGTCGGCCTGGCGGGCCGGCTGAGCGCGGGCGGGAGTGGCCGCCCGCACCGACGGCGCCGAGCTGACCTCCGCCCCAAGGCGCGCGTACGTAACGGACGCGCCGGACCGCGAGGTGTGCGGCCGCTGCTGCCGCGCCGAACCCGTACCAGGCACTGACACCGCTCCGCCGGGCAGGGAGAGGCCACCTGGTCGGGGCTCACGGCGGTTTTCGCCGCGGGAAGGGCGCCGACGGCGTCGCACCGAAGCGGAACCCGGTCGACCTGTGGCGGAGGTGCGGATCAGCCGCGGGGATGGCGGGAGCCCCCGGCGGGAACCGGGGGAAGAGTTCCACCGGGGGCTGTCGATGCCGGCTTCGGGCCGCCCGTCCACCTCCCGTCGGCCGCCATGCCGACAGTGACGCGGCCATGCCGCCGGCGACGCGGCCATGCCGTCGAAGAGCGGCCGCTAGCCGTTCTCCGGCCGGCAGTCCGCCTCGACGGTGCCGGTGGCCCACTGGATGCCGCCCAACAGGTGCTGACGGACAGCGGGTTCGGCGAAAGACTCCTTGCTGTGGCCTATGCCGGTGTAGAAGGAGCGGCCGCCCTGGTAGTTCTGGCACCAGGCGATCGGATGGTCGCCGTCCATGGAGCCGCCCCAGTACGAGGACTCGTCGAGGGAGGCCAGGACGCGGACCCGTTCCCGGGGATTCGAGCGGAAGTCGTACCACTCGTCGGTGCGGTTCCAGGTGGTGGGGAGGTCAGCGGTCGCCGGGTGGGCGCGGTCCTCGACGTGCACCGTGGCACGCATCGGCCACCACGGATGCGACTTGAAGTAGGCACCGACGAGCCCGCCGTAGAACGCCCAGTCGTACTCGGTGTCGGCGGCCGCGTGGATGCCGACGTAGCCCCCGCCACTGCGGATGTAACCCTCGAAGGCCGTCTCCTGGGCGGCGTTCAGGACGTCACCGGTCGTCGACAGGAAGACGACCGCGTCGTAGCGCCCGAGGTTGTCGGCCGTGAAGGCTCCGGCGTCCTTCGTCGCGTCAACCGTGAAGCCGCCCGTCTCGCCGAGCTGTTTCACCGCTGCGATGCCGGCGGAGATCGAGCCGTGGCGGAAGCCGGCCGTCTTGGAGAACACCAGCACCCGCGTGCCGTCCTGCTTCGCCTGTGACACGGCGGGTCCCGAGACGCAGCCCAGGAGTACGGCCGCTCCGACGACTGATGTCGTCAGTCGGTTGATCGGTCGCATGCTGTGCATGTCCTCTCATCCGGTGGTGCGTGTGAAGTCGAGTGGCGGCCTCTGCGTACTCGCTCCGAGCTACGCGAACGGTGATCACGCCGATGGTGCGAGCGTGGTGTCGGCCGCGCGGGCGGCCGTTTCGCTGTCGAGTCGCGCGCCGAGAACGAAACGCCGGAACGGCAGGGGCCGAGGGAACCGGGAGACACCGCATTGGACCGCTGATCGTTCACCAGGGCCGGGGCGATCACCGGCGGCACGCGTAGCGCGTCCGCCTCGGTCCGCTGCTACAGCTGTCGCGTTGTCGCGCGGCCCTGCGAGACCGTCTGGCCGGGGTTCAGGACCCGGTGGAGTCGGACGGCGGGCGCGGGCCGCCGAAGCCGTGTTCCGAGAGGTCGAACCAGTTGCCCTCCGGATCCATGGCCCGGTACTCGGCGAAGGGGCGGTTGGTGAAGCGTTCGGCCGGTTTCGGAGTGCCGGCCGCCACCAGGGCCTCGGTGGTGGCGGCCGTGTCCTCGATATGGAACCCGAAGTGGTTGAAGCCGACCGGGGTGTCACCGTCGAGCTGATGCTTGATCAGGGCAAGGGAGAGATAGCCGTCGGACAGGAAGCAACTGCCGTCCGGGTCGCGGTGGAACAGTTCCATCGCGAAGACCGAGGAGTAGAACTCGGCCAGCTTCTCCGGGTCGCGGGCCACGATGGCCAGATGGCGGAGCCTCGGCCGCGCGGCGGTGGGTTCGTCCACGGTGGAATCCTTCGAGTCGGGGTCCTGCGAGTCGGAGTCCTGCCGCGCCGGGCGGGGCGCGGGGATCATGTTGTGGAAGGCGCTGATCAACCAGCGGCCCTCCGCTGTCCGTTCCACGACGGCCAACGCGTGCGTGGTGGTCAGCGGCTGCCCGTCCGGGGCGGTGACGGTCGACTCCGCCTCCACCGTGGCCAGGTCGGGGCGGAGAAACCGGACGGCCACGACGCGTGCGTCGAGGACGGTTCCGGCGTACGGCCCGTGGAAGAGGGCGTCGTGACCGGCCGCGATGCCGGTCCGGCCGGGTGGCTTGTCGCCTCGTACGGTCGTGAAGTCGCAGTCCTCCGCGAAGCTCGCGGCAAAGAGCGCGGCGTCACCTGCCGCCCAGCCGCGGGCCATCTCGGACCACAGGGCGCGGATCGCCCGGGCGTCGTCATGGGTGCCGTCCTCGGTGCCGTCCTGGGCGGGGGCGTTCGTTCCTTCGGGCTGCTGCATTGTTCTCACGCCTTCATCAGTGGACTCGTACGGATCCGCAGGTCGATCTCGGGGCAGTCGGCGCCCTGGGAACCTTCGGCTGGATGCTGGGGAGGCGGGGCCCAGGCGCCCAGGGCGTGGTAGAACTCGCCGTCCCGGCGCTCCAGGTAGCAGATGATGTTGAGGGGCCAGCCGGTCCGGCCGAAGAGATGACGGTCCATGGGAGTCGGGCGCTCGCTGAGCGTCTGGTCCCGTTCCGCCGGCGGGCCCAGGCGGTGCCAGTCCGGGTGCATGTGGATGGAGCCGAGCAGGTCCATCCCCAGGGCCTCGGCCTCTCGGGACGCCCGGAGGAGGTCGTGGGAGTCCATCCACCAGCCGCGATGCTCGTTCTCGTAGGCCGGCCCGAACGTCGGCACGATCGTCTCGCGGAACTCCCGTCGAGCCGCCGGATCACTGGTGCGGGCATTACGGCCGAAGGCGACACGCCGCACGTGGTACGTCGTCTCCTCCGCGCTGCCGAGCAAGAGCGCGAAGCAGGGTAACGGAGCCTCAGGGGTGATGAGTTGGTACTCAGCGGCAGCTACGGCGAGGAAGTCCGCGAGTGCCTCGTCGTCCATCAGGACGGTGGGAGGAGGGGGGATGGGACGGCCGGTTGCCGAACAACCGGCCGAACCGCATCGGGCGTCCGCCGAACCGGACCCGGATGCGTTCGTCACAGCGGACATGGGGTGGTCTCCGTCGAAATGGGGGGTGGGGAGGCCGTTGGAGCGGAGCGTCCGGAGACGTTACTTGAGAGTTCACGCTCACAGGTCGACTGCCGTGAACTCTGGGGATTTCCCTACGGCTTGATAGGAACTTGCGGCCGGACGGTTCGTGACGTCGAAGGGATGGGCGTCAACGCGCGACGAGGTGCCGTGCGCGGCAGGCGATGCATATCGGCCTCGCTCGCGTCGCCTCGGCACCGCCGGTCAGCCTGGCGTCGAGAGCCTGTCCGGCAGGGGTCAGGAAGGCGCTGTTGTGCCTGATCGGCGTGTGCCTGATCGGCGATTCCGACACCGGCAGGGCTGTGCACTCGCAAGCAGGCCCGACTTGGACATCCGAACCAGCCGGCCAAGCGCAGAGCCCGGCTCACACCCGCTTCCGCTCACCGTGCTTCGAAGCTGTCCCCACGGTGTGCCCGTGAGACCGGCGCTTTCGTCTCACTCCCCCTGAGTGCGGCAGGGTCATCCCAGTTCAAAGCGCCTCAAGCCACGTCATGGATGTTGTGCTCGGTCAGGTCGGATGCGTGCCGGGCAACGGCCCGGTAGTCGGCGTCATCATGGAGGACAGCCAGACCGTGATGGGCCGCGGTGGCGGCGATGACGAGGTCCACAGCGGAGGCGCTGCGATGATCTCCAGCCTGAGCCATACGGTGTTGCACCGCGCCAATCCAGCGCCCCGCGTTCTTCGGCACCGACACGTCGGGGTACAGATCAGTGAACATGTCCGAGATCTCGTCGTACTCGCGTCCGTTCCGAGCGCTGTAGAGAAACTCGGTGCGTTGCACGTAGCAGGATGCGATGGCCCCGGCGTCGATCGCGTCGTACCAGGCCGATTGCAGTTCTGGTTCACGGAGCAGCCGGACCAGGCCGGACGTGTCGAGCAAGTAGATCACCTGCTGTGCTTCTCCGCCCGGTGCAGACGCTCTGCGTCATCGACGGCACCCCACTCACGCGCACGCTCGAAGTGACGGCTGATGCGCGCCGCCCGCTCCTGCTGCTCGGCATAGAAGTGCAGAGCCAGATTCACCGCCTCCTTCTTGGTCCTCACCTTGGACAGAGCCATGGCGCGTTCCAGAGCGTCGTCATCGATGTCGATCTGGGTCACAGACATACCGCAACTCCCATTCGATGTTGATGATGTACATAGAAGAATACATCACCAACATGCGCGAGGGCCGGGAGACGGCGCGACGAGCCTGTCACTGGCCCCGGAGGCCGGTGGGAGTCAACATCGCAGGCGTTCGGCGCTCACCGTACGACCGGGCAGTTCCCCAGATCTCGGAGAGGGCTCGGGGAATCTGCACGACATCGCCGCAGCCCTGTGGCCACGGGGGAAGTCATCGCTGGTGCCGTCCGTACTTCAGGCGGGGGATGCGGTGGTGCGGCCGCCGGCCGTCCGCAGGGTCACGGTGGCCGCGACACCCGCGAGGATGCCCCAGAGCAGTGCGGCGGTCACACCCTCACCGAGGCCGGACGCCACATACAGCAGCCCCGAACGCATCTGCGTCCCGTCTGTCGCCATGCGCAGCGTCTGTCCGGCGAGCAACCCGAGGACGACCGCGCAGACCCCGCCCGCCGCCATCGCCGGAACGGTCACCCGGGTGAGCAACCCGGGCAGCCACCGCAGGGCGCACCAGACCACGGCGAGGAGCAGGACGTCCCCGAGGCGGTACAGGAGCCAGTCGCCGAGCGGTGTGCCGGCCGGACCGGACCAGGCGCCGAGCAGCAACCAGTGGCGCAGCAGGTCACCCGGTTCGCCGAGCAGCCCGCCGCCCGTGAAGGCCGTCTGGAGCGTGGCGGCGTTCGACTCGTACGACAGGACGACCAGGGACACCGCGACCACCGCGGTTCCGGCGGTGGCGGCCAGCAGGGCGGCCCGCGCCGGAACGTCCTCGCCCGGCTGGGTCTCGGTGCCCTTCAGCGCCAGCCGCGCCACGAGCACCGTCCACGCCGCCGCGGCCAGCGCCACCGGCACCACGATCGGCCGGCCGGCCGCGGAGAGGGAGGCCAGCTGCGGCAGGAACCGGTAGCTGCCGTGCCCTCCGGCCGCGATGAGCCAGGGGGCCGACACCGTCACCGCCAGGGTCGCCGCCACCAGGCCCCAGGCCCACAGTGCCAGCAGGGCGGCCCAGGTCCGACCGCGCTCCGCGGGAAGCCGCCGAAGCAGGAGGAGCGCCCCACCCGCGTAGAAGACGAATAAGGCGGCGAAGCGGATCTGGATCGCCGTGTGGTGCAGACCGAGATAGCGAGAGGCGTCGGTCCCGTCGAGGTACCCGCCCGCGGTCTGGCCGGACGGTTCGTACGCCCAGGGCAGCAGCCAGCTCTGGAGGCGGGCGACGCTCTCGTGGCCGAGAAGATCGGTGGCGCCCTGAAGGCGCAGCGCGTCGGCGCTCGCCCCCGCCCACCACAGGAGCAACGTCACCGTCAGCCCGCCCGCCACCGCCGGTATCACCGCGCGCCGGAATTCCATGTCCTGCCCCCCGTGTTCGCTCGCTGCCGCCACGCGTCACCATGACCCGGGGGGACCTTATGCGACCGCGGTCACGTGCGGATCACAGCCCCGCCTCGTCCTGCCCGCGCCGCCAGGTCCCTTCGCCCTCCCTCCAGAGCCCGGCGCAGGCCGCCGTGACCGTCGTACCGGGCCCGCGGCCACCATGGCGTGCCCTGTCTGCGCTCCTGCCCTCAGGGAACCAACGGCTTCGACGCCGGGAGCAGCGCACCGGCGGCCGGCGGCGTCCCGGCGTCTTCCAGCCGGTGAGGGCACCCCGGGGACCTCAATTGGCATGAGGTGCACGGGGATTGACGCAGAAATCGCTTACCACCTACGGTCCTTCCGGAATCGCGGACACCTTTCGGAATCTCGAACATCTGGCGTCGGTACGCCCTACGGGAACAAGGAGTCGAAGCGGAATGGGCCCACAGCGAAGACTCGGCTGGATGCCGCTTGCCGCGGCGACCACCATGGCACTCGCGGCCGGAGTGATCACCGCCCCCGCCGCCCACACCGCGGACGATCCCGTGGAGGTCGTGGTCAACGGGGACGACGTTCGCGCCGACAACGTGAACGGTCTGACCTACAAGGGCCTCGGCGTGCTCAGCTGCAACAGCACGAGCAACCTGCTGATGGACTACAAGGCGGAGCATCCCGGCCGGTACTGGCAGCTCATCCGCGTGCTGTTCGGTGGAAAGAACCCCCTGATCAACCATGTCAAGGTCGAGATGGGTTCGGACACGAACACGTCGACCGGTTCCGACCCGGCGACCATGCGCACAGCGGACGAACTCGCCGACGCGTCGCGCTCCCCGGGCTTCCAGCTGGCGGCGGACGCCAAGACGGTCAACCCGAAGCTCAAGGTCTCGATCCTCCGTTGGGTCATGCCCCGATGGGTCCAGAACGAATGGAACAAGGGCACCGGCTCCGACGAGATGTACAAGTGGTACAAGGAGACGATTCTCGACGCGTACGAGAAATACGGGTACATGGTCGACTACGTGAACCCGGACACGAACGAGACGCATGATCCGGACGAGGCCTTCATCAAGTGGTACAAGAAGGCGATTCTGGCCGACACGGACTTCGCCGACCCCCGCTACGGCATCCCGGCGAAAAAGCGGGAGAAGGCCGAGAAGGCCTACCGCAGCATAAAGATCATCGCCGCCGACGAGAACACCACCCACAATATCGGGCCGTCGATGCTCGGCGACGCGGAACTCTTCGGCATGGTCGACGCGGTCGGCTACCACTACAACACCGATGACCGGCGCGACGGGCCCGTCGGCAGCGACACCAACCTGCCGTACACCCGGCTGGCGACCGGTGAGAACAAGTACGGCGAGGACAAGGAAGTCTGGTACAGCGAGGGAGTCGCCTCCTTCGGCTACACCGACTACCGCGTCAACAACACCGAGGGCCCGAACGGAACGAGTACCGGTATCGGCGGCGTCCAGAGCGCCCTCGATCTCGCGAACCGCTCCGTCAAGAGCTACGCCAACTCGAAGCGGACGCACTACGTCTTCCAGCCGGCGATCGGCTCCTTCTACGAAGGCGCTCAGTACAGCCACAAGGAACTCGTCAGCGCGCGTGACCCGTGGTCGGGCCACCTCCACTACGACGCGGCCCTCTATGTGATGCAGCACTTCACCCAGTTCGCGAAGACCGGCTGGGAGAACGACACGAACACGGCGGGCATCTGGCGCACCGTGCCGGAGGCCAGTTACAGCGGGGTGAGCGGCACCGAGAACGTCGACGGCTCGAACGGGGCCCCGAGTTACATGACGCTCGCGGACCCCCGTAAGAAGGACTTCTCCACGATCGTCGTCAACGACAGCGACCAGCCCAAGACCTACCGGATCAAAGCCGAGAACATGCGACTCGGTTCCGACCCGACCATGGAGATCTGGGAAACCCGCGGGCCGGACGCGGGCGAGCGCTACGCCGCGAACTTCAAGCACCTCGTCGACGAGATCCGGCCCGGCGGCGCCGGGTACTACACCTACACGGTCAAGCCGAGGTCGATCGTGACCTTGACGACGCTCGACAAGAGCCACGACAAGGCGACGAGGCAGCGCCTGCCCGAGTCCCGGAACCGCACGGTGCTGGACACCGACGCGACCGGCAAGAGGCACAACACCCGCGACAACGTCCTGTACGCCGACGACTTCGGGTACGAGGAGGAGGGCAGGGTCCAGGTCGGCAGCGGCAACGGTGCGCACAAGACGTCCCAGCCCTATCTGAGGTCGCGCGGCAATCAGCCTCGCTACATGGTCGACCAGACCGGCGCCTGGGAGGTCGGTGAGGACGCGAGCGGCGACAACGTCCTGTACCAGTACATGGACCAGTCCATGAAGGACACCGGCGCCTGGAACCGCCACACCCCGAACACGACGGTCGGCGACTTCCGCTGGGAGAACTACCGGGCCACGGTCGACGTCGCGTTCCCCGACCCGGACGGCGGACTCGCCACCCTGGGCGTCCGTCAGCAGAAGGGCATGGCGGTCAGCGACGCCGCCTACAACGTGCGCATCGCACCGACCGGCGCCTGGACGTTCTACGAATACGGCACGGCCGTCAAGTCGGGAACGGTCCCGGCATCCGACGGCTACCGCCTCGCCATCGAGGCGAAGGGCGCGACGATCACGACCTACATCGACGGCAAGGCCGTCTCCACGTACCAGGACCCGACTCCGCAGACCGAGGGACGCGTCAAGCTCGGGTCCGACTTCCACAAGACGGCGTTCGACAACCTGAAGGTCGAGAAGATCGACGGGTACACGCCCTACGCCCGCGCACAGCTCGACAACATGGACAGCTCGGTCACCTACGACGGCACGTGGAGCCGGAAAGCCTCCTTCGGCGACCCGATGGACTGGTACCGGTCGACGTCGACCGGCACGACCGCCGGCTCGTCGTTCACCGTCCCGTTCACCGGCACGGGCATCGACGTCATCGGCGGCAACGACGGCACCGCCGTCCTCGACGTCTACGTCGACGGAAGGCTGATCGCACGGGACGCGAAGACGGCCGCGACCGACAAGCGCCTCGCGACGTACGCGCTCCGCGGTCTGCCCGACGGCGCGCACACGGCGAGGTTCGTCCTCAAGTCCGGGAAGATCGTTCTCGACGCGTTCAACGCCATCTCCGGGGACGTGGACCGCACTGTGGACACGACGCCGATCCGGAGCGCCCTGAAGAAGATCGGACGTCCGGAGCGGGCGGACCACACGGCCGACTCCTGGGCCCTGTTCGCCTCCGCGTCCTCGGCGGCGAAGGCTGCCGTGACGGGACGGCAGAAGGGCCTTGACGCCATCGGCGTCGAGCAGATCACGGACCGGCTCGAAGAGGCTCACGACCGGCTGGTGCGCAAGGACGGCACCGCCGCCCGGTAGGTGCCCTGCCCTGGGCCTGCGGGCCCCGCGCGTTCGCCGTAAATGATCAAGGGGCCGTATCGGATTCCTCCGATACGGCCCCTTGTGCGAGCGCGTGTCGCCGTCCGCAGGGCTCGGCGAACCGCACCCGCACCCGCACCCGCACCCGCAGCTACGGCACTGCTCGCCCACCGGGCCGCCGGACAGTTTTTGTTATGCACCGGTGCGGCGCGCGTCTCCTTGGGACAGGACCGGAGAAGAACCAGGAGACAGTTCGATGGAGCAGGCCACCACAGACCGTTCGCTCAGCCGTCGCGGGATGCTGAAGCTCGCCGGCGCGGCCGGCGCCGGCGCCGGTGCGATCGGGGCGGCCGCGGGGACCGCGTCAGCCGCGGCGACGGCCCCGAAGCGCGGGTTCGCCCACCCGGCGCTGCTGCACACGCAGGCCGACTTCGACCGGATGGCCGAGAAGGTCAAGGCGGGTGCGCAGCCCTGGACGGACGGCTGGAAGCGGCTGCTGAGCAGCCGGGACTCGGCGACCGACTACCAGCCACGGCCCGTCGCGGCCGTCATCCGCGGTGGCGAGGGCGCGAACGTCCACCTGCTCTTCCGGGACACCGCCGCGGCCTACCAGAACGCCCTGCGCTGGAAGATCACCGGGGACGCCGGGCACGGGGACAAGGCACGGGACATCCTCAACGCCTGGTCGGGGACCCTCAAGGAGCTCGGCGGGAACGCCGACCGGTACCTGATGGCGGGCATCCAGGGGTATCAGCTGGCCAACGCCGGCGAGATCATGCGGGACTACGACGGATTCGACCTCGGCCGGTTCCAGTCCATGCTGGCCGACATCTTCTACCCGATGAACGACTCCTTCCTGGTCAACCACAACGACGCCGTCCCCAGCAACTACCGGGCCAACTGGGAACTGTGCACCCTGGCGTCCATCATCGCCATCGGCGGGCTCACCGAGGACCAGGCCAAGATCGACCGGGCGGTGGAGTACTTCAAGAACGGCGACGGCAACGGCTGTGTCAGACGGGCCGTCCCCGTCCTGCACGAGGAGGCGGACGGCGTCGTCCTCGGGCAGTGGGAGGAGAGCGGCCGGGACCAGGAGCACACCATGGCCGGTGTCGGCTGGATGGGCGCGCTCTGCGAGATGGCCTGGAACCTGGGCGAGGACCTGTACGGGTACGACGACAACCGGTTCATGAAGGGCGCTGAGTACGTCGCCCGCTACAACCTCGGCAAGGACGTGCCGTACACCTCGTACTCACGCCGTATGGGCCGGCGCGTGGCGGGCCAGGCCGGAGCCCTGCACACCGAACCGACGATCAGCGAGGTGGGCCGGGGCAGCGCCCGTCCCATCTGGGCCCTGATCCACAACCACTACGCGGTGCGCCGGGGGCTGGACGTACCGAACATCACGGCCTACAAGGACAAGCTCGCGCCCGAGGACGGCGGCGGGACGCGCGGCGGGGCCGGCTGGAGTTACGACCACCTCGGCTACGGCACGCTGACCTACACCCGGGACCCGGAGGACGCCGGCGCGTCCGCGCCGGGCGCCGCACGCGAAACCGCCAAGACGGCGGACGACGCCTCGGGCAGCGCGGCAGGCGGGGGGACGCGCCCGCAGGGCGGTGCCCCCCACGATCTGGCCGCCACCGGGGCGGACGGCGTCCTTGCCTGGTCCGCCGCCGGGGCCTCGGCCCTCCTCGGGGGTCTGCTCCTCCTCCGCCGTCGCGGGCGCCGAACGAACACGCCCGGATCCGACGCGTGATCCGCGACGCCTGAACCAGGGCGGACGGCCTCGGCGGGCTCGCCCGCGCCCTCGGAGCCGACGTCGAACGACAGGGGGAGGCCGGCGCACCCACGCATCCGCAATCACGCGACGAGGATGTCCGCGTCGCCCGGCCGCCACTACCCGGCGTGCACCACCCAGGTGCCCACCTCGCTCAGCTGGGCGGCGGTCACGTGGCGCCGGCTTCCTTCACTGGTTTGGTTCTGTGACCCGGTTCAGGGCCGAGGCCCAGGTCGGAGACCTGGGCCTCGGCCCTTGTCCAGTCCTGTTCGGGCCGTACCTCCCTGCTCCGGCTGCGCGAGCGGCGTCGCGCGGCCATGGCACTCCGGCTGACCGCACGGTCCGAGGTGTCCCCGGGCCTTTTCACACCCCGTCGCCACCGGGCAGGGAGGGATCCCGGGTCAGCGGGCGGCGACGGCGGCGATGAGGCGCTTTTCGGCGTCCTCGCCCGCCGCCACCTTGGGCAGGCGCCACATGAAGAACGCGCCGACCAGCCACCACACGCCGACGATCACCCACTCCGAGGGCCAGATGAGGGCCGCGGGCATGCCGGGCAGGTAGAGCACGCCGAGCCCCAGGCTGAGCACCAGCGCGGCGACACCGACGGCCGGTCCGGCCGGGGTGCGGAACGGGCGCTCCATGCCCGGCTCACGCCGACGCAGCACCAGGAAGGACAGCACGACGACGACGTAGGCGACGACGATGTTGATGCCGCCCGCGTCGACCAGCCAGACCAGCATCGGCCGTCCGAAGAACGGGGCCAGTACCGACAGGGCGCCGATGAAGATCACGGCGTTGGCCGGGGTGCGGTACTTCGGGTGCATCCTGCCGAACCAGGCGGGGATCATGCGGGACTCGGCCATGGCGTACAGCAGTCGGCTGCCGCCGATGAGGAAGGCGTTCCAGCTGGTCAGGATGCCGGCGATGCCACCGATGACCAGGACGTTGCCCATGGCCTGGCTGTTCCACAGGGCGGTCATGGCGTCGGCTGCGGCGAGGTTGGACTCGGCGAGGGCCGAGGCGCTGAGACCGGAACCCACGGTCAGCATGATCATGACGTACCACGCGGTCGCACAGAGCACGGAGATCACCAGAAGCCTGCCCACCTGGCGGTACGGGAGCTTGATCTCGCCGGCCGACTGCGGAATCACGTCGAAGCCCACGAAGAGGAACGGCACGGCCACCAGCACCGTGAAGATCCCGTCCATGCCCCCGCTGACCATCGGCTCCATGTTGGCGGCGGAACCGCCCTTAAGGGCTCCGACGAGCAGTGCCGCGCCCGCGGCGAGCAGGAACAGCACCGCGACGGTCTGGAACACCGCCGCGGGGCGTATGCCGATGTAGTTCACGACCGTGATCGCGATCGCGGCGACCACGCCGACCGCGACCCAGCTCGCGTAGACGTCGTAGTCGGCGATCGTCCACATGTGGCCCACGAGCATGTCGGGGAAGAGGTTGACCATGCTGTGCGGCAGCGCGACGGCCTCGAACGCGGCGACCGACACATAGCCGAGAACCATGGCCCAGGAGGCCAGGAAGGCACCCCGGCCACCGAGAGCCCGCAGCGCGTAGTGATGCTCGCCGCCCGCGTGCGGCATGGCGGAGACCAGCTCCGCGTAAGCCAGCCCGACGAGCGTGACGACCACGCCGCCGGCGGTGATGGCGATGGCCGCCCCCACCGGCCCCGCGTCACTGATGAAACCGGAGGTGAGAACGATCCACCCGAAACCGATCATGGCCCCGAAGGCCAATGCCAGAACGTCTCCTCTGCCGAGCACTCTGAGGAATCCGCCGCTGTTGTCCGTCATTCGCTGATCCTGCCTGTCTGGGGGGTTTCTCGTGTCAGGGGAGACAGCAGTGGACCGGACGTCAGGACATGAACACCAGGATCAGAATGTACAACTTTCACCAAACGTCTATCCAGATCGATGAAACCCCAGGTCAGCGGCTTAACCCTGCAGGCGAGCGGCGCAAATGGTTACCCCGGGGACTCATTCCCTTGACCGGCGCGTCACTCGGCGAGCCGGGTGTCACGACGTACCCGGTCCGGCAACGCAAGGCGAACCGGGCCGCTCCACGCGGGGGCGCGCACGGAGCGGCCCGGCGGTCATGCGGTGGCCGGAGCCGACGGTCCGACCAGTTCGGACAGCACGTCCTCCATGGTCACGAAGCCTATGACCTTGCCGCTCTCCCCGACGACGGCGGCCAAATGGCTGCCCTCGGCGCGCAGGGCGGTGAGGGTGTCGTCCAGCGGGGTGTCGATGCGCACCCGGGTGACCTTGTGCAGCGTGGTGCGCGGGAAGGGCCGGTCACGGTCGGTGGCGCCCAGGGTGTCCTTGATGTGCACGTACCCCAGGACGACGCCGTCGGCTCCGGTGACCGGGAAGCGCGAGAAGCCCGCCTCGGCCGCCAGCCGTTCCAGCCGGGCGGGGGTGATCGTGTCGTCGACGGTCCGCATCCGCTGTGCCGGGACCACGATCTCGCCGACCGGCCGGGTGCCCAACTCCAACGCGTCCCGCAGCCGCTCGCCGTCGGCCGGGCTGAGCAGCCCGGCCTCACTGGAGTCCACGACCATGCGGGCGAGCTGGTCGTCGGTGAAGACCGACTCGACCTCGTCCTTCGGCTCCACGCGCAGCACTTTGAGCAGGGCGTTGGCGAAGGCGTTGATCCCGAACACGAACGGCCGCAGCGCCCGCGTCAACGCCACCAGGGGCGGGCCCAGCAGCAGCGCGCTGGACACCGGGGCGGCCAGCGCGATGTTCTTCGGCACCATCTCGCCGATCAGCATGTGCAGATAGGTGGCGAGGGTGAGCGCGATGACGAACGCGACCGGGTGCACCAGGCCGTGCGGGAGGTGCACCGCCTCGAAGCCGGGCTCCATCAGGTGCGCGATCGCGGGCTCGGCGACCGCTCCCAGCACCAGCGAGGAGACGGTGATGCCGAGCTGGGCCGTGGCCATCATCGCGGAGAGGTGCTCCAGCGCCCACAGCGTCATCCGGGCCCGTTTGTTGCCCGCCTGGGCGCGCGGTTCGATCTGGCTGCGGCGCACGGAGACCAGGGCGAACTCGGCTCCGACGAAGAACGCGTTGGTCAGCAGCGTCAGGGCACCGATGGCCAGTTGCAGCGCGGTCATCGGGCCTCCTCCAAGAGCTGGGCGGGCAAGGAGGCTGCCGACTCGGTGATGCGTATCCGGTCGGCGCGGTGGTGCTCGACCTCCAGCACCTCGAGCTGCCAGCCGTCGAGGTGCACCACGTCCCCCTTGCCGGGGATGCGGGCCAGACGGGTGGCGACGAGCCCGGCGACCGTCTCGTACGGTCCTTCCGGCGCGGTGAGTCCCATGTTCGTGAGCTGGTCGATGCGGACGCTGCCGTCCGCCTCCCACACCGCGCGTCCGTCCCGGGTCGCCGGGGCGGGGACCAGGTCGGGTGCCTCGAAGGGATCGTGCTCGTCACGGACCTCGCCGACGACCTCCTCGACGATGTCCTCCACGGTCGCCACGCCCGCCGTGCCGCCGTACTCGTCGATGACCACGGCCATGGTGCGGTGCTCGCGCAGCCGCTCCAGCAGCCGGTCGGCGGTGAGGCTGTCGGGCACCAGCAACGGCTCCGTGGTCAGCTCCGTGACCTGCGTGGCGGCCCGCTTCTCCGGTTCCAGGGCGAGCACGTCCCGGATGTGGACGGTGCCGACCACCTCGTCCAGGCTGTCGCGGTAGACGGGAAAACGGGACAGCCCGGTCGCGTGGGAGAGGTTGGCCGCGTCGGCGGCCGTCGCGTGGACCTCCAGGGCCTTGACGTCGACCCTCGGTGTCATCACGTTCTGCGCCGTCAGCTCACTGAGGTGCAGGGTCCGTACGAACAGCTCCGCGGAGTCCGCCTCCAGGGCGCCCTCGGCGGCCGAGCGCCGGGCCAGCGCGCCCAGTTCCTCGGCGGTGCGGGCGGAGGCCAGTTCCTCGGCCGGCTCGAGACCGATGCGGCGTACGAAACGGTTCGCGGTGCCGTTGAGGTGCTCGATGAACGGGCCGAACGCGGCCGTGAACGCGCGCTGCGGGCCGGCGACCACCTTGGCGACCGCAAGGGGGCGGGAGATCGCCCAGTTCTTCGGCACCAGCTCGCCGACCACCATCAGCACGACGGTGGAGACGACCACGCCCAGCACCGTCGCCACCGACGAGGCGGCGGCGCCCAGGCCGATCGCCCGCAGGGGACCGCGCAGCAGCGCGGCCAGGGACGGCTCGGCGAGCATGCCGATCACCAGCGAGGTGACGGTGATCCCCAGCTGGGCGCCGGACAACTGCAACGTGAGACGTCGTACGGCCTTCAGCGCACCGTCCGCGCCGCGCTCGCCGGCCTCGGCGGCGCGCTCCAGGTCAGCGCGCTCCACGGTGGTCAAGGAGAACTCGGCCGCGACGAACACCGCGCAGGCCAGTGTGAGGAGGAGGGCCAGCAGGAGCAGCAGGACCTCGGTCACCGTGCCACCCCCGCTCCCTCGATCGCGAGAGTCCGGCGGGCCATGGCACGGCTGGTACTGGGAGGCTCACCCATCGGAGGGAACGTCGCTCCTTCTGGAAACACGTGGACAGTGGTGGAAACAGGATTGCCTGCCTCTACACCAACTGTAAAGGACTTGCAAAGCACCGGGTCCGGGCGGGCAGCAGGTCCGCCCGGCTGCCCTTCGGGGGCTGATCGGCCCTGCCGGCGCCCGCTCCGGGGTCATCACACTGGGGGTCTCCAGTACCGGACCAGGGCGTGGCCACCTGAGGAGTCCCCGGCGCTGCGGCTCGAGTGGCAGGCCCTGCTCGCCGTGTCGGTGGCCGCCGCCGCGGTCACCGCGGCCATCACCGGCTCGTACCGGTGGGGACACCACGTCGGCCGGGTCATGTCCCATCCCGACCCCGAGCAACTGCTGCTGCGGATCCTCGGCATCACCCTGATCGTCGCGGCCCTGGCCGAGCTCATCCACGTCTCCGCCGCCGTCGGGGCCTTCCTCGTCGGACTGTCCCTGACGGGTGAGGTCGCCGAGCGGGCGCGTGGCGTCCTCGCTCCGCTGCGCGACCTGTTCGCAGCCGTCTTCTTCCTGGCCCTGGGGATGTCCGTCGACCCCGGAGACCTGCTGCCGATGCTGCCCGCCGCCACCGCGCTGGCCGTGGTCGGCGCCGCGACCAAGCTGGCGGGCGGCTGGTACGCCGCGGCCCGCGAGGGGGCCGGCCGGCGGGGACGGCTGCGGGCCGGAACGGCCCTCATCGCCCGCGGCGAGTTCTCCGTCGTCATCATCGGCCTCGCCGGCACGGCGGATCAGCGACTCGGGGCCCTGGTCACCACCTATGTGATGCTCCTCGCCGTCTGCGGTCCCGTCCTCACCCGATTCGCACCCACCCGCCCCGCGGTCGCCCGGCCGGCGCAGGGACCTGCCGGGCCCCGCGGGCCGGCGTCCGCCGTCCGTCAGTGACGCGTGCCGCCTCCCCGCACCACCGCTACCGGACAGTGCGCGTGATGCAGCAGGGCCTGGCTGACCGATCCCAGCAGCAGCCCGGCGAAACCGCCTCGTCCCCGGGCGCCGACCACCATCAGCCGGGCGGATCTGCTCGCCTCGAGCAACGCCTGGCGCGTCCCGCCGTGCACCACCTCCTGCCGCACGGTCACGTCCGGGTGCCGCTCCCGATGGCCGGCCAGCGCCTCGGCCAGCAGACGTTCCTCGCCCCGCGCGAGACCGGCCGGCCGGTTCACGTACCGCGCGGACGCCTCCCGCGCGGCGGGCATCGGCGTGTTGCCCATGGTCCAGGCATGCACGGCCACCAGACCGGTCCCGTGCAGCGCGGCCTCCGCGAAGGCGAAGCGCACCGCCTCATCTCCCGCCGCGGAGCCGTCGACGCCCACCACGACCGGGCCCTCCGCACGCGGGCCCTCCCGCACCACGAGCACCGGACACCGGCCGTGCGCCGCCAGATGCGCCGCCGTCGACCCCGCCAGGAGCCCGGCGAACCCGCCCATTCCCCGAGACCCGACCACCACCAGTTCGGCGGCACGCGACTGCGCCTCCAGCACCGCCAGCGGCTCGCCCGTCACCACGGCATGCGAGACCTGAACCTCCGCCTCGGCGGTCCTGGCACGCTCCACCGCCTCGGCCACCAGACGCTCGACGATGTTCCGCACACCGCCGGCCGGCGGGCCCAGCGGCAACGAGCCCGGCGGTGGATGCATCGCCGGCCAAAGGAAGGCGTGCACCACCCGCAGCTCCGCCCCGCGCAGCCGCGCCTCGCACGCCGCCACCTCCACCGCCGCCAGGCCCGACGCCGACCCGTCGACACCCACCACCACCCGACCGGCCACCGTGCCTCCCAGCCCCCGGACGCCAGAGCCCCACCTTCAGCTTCGCGCCGACCTCGCATCACCGCCAGAGAACCGGGCGTCCAGCGGCTGACCCCCACGGCGTGCGACCCCCGGAAACAGCGGTCGGCGGCTGTGCGGCACGGGTCCCGGGCGGCAGCGCATCGCGAACGCCTCGGCAGGGCCGCACCAGCACACTTCGGGCATGCCCTCCGGGCAGTGCAGGGGCCCGTTTTCGGCCTTTCCCGCCGGTGCCGCGCGATCCCCGCCCCGCCCGGCCTGCGACAGCCCTATGCTTCTACTCGTCTGTAGAAGGCCCGCGGCAGGGCTGGGCCTCACGCACGCGGAAGAGGACACGCATGGCTTCGATCGACCTGGACAAGGTGCTGGACAAGGCGTGGGCGGACAAGCCCCTGCCCGAGATCCTGGCCGCCCCGGTGGGCGCTCTCAAGGGCGTCTCCGACCGCGACGGCGAACTGCTGCAGGAGGCGTTCGGGGTCAAGACCGTAGCCGACCTGGCCGAATTGAAGTACGTCCGCTGGGCGCAGGCCCTCGCCGCGCTGGACGCGGCCAAGTAGCCCGCCCGGCGCACAGCCGTGGTGCCGTGCGCCCGCCCCGGCGCGCGGCATCGCACTTGAACGAGACACACGCACGCATAAGGAGTGGACGCCACCATGGTGTTCAAACGACTGCTCGGATCACTCGGCGTGGGCGGACCCACCGTCGACACGGTGCTCGACCCGGGAGCCGCCCGCCCCGGCGGCGCGCTGACCGGCCAGGTCCATCTCAAGGGCGGGGACGCCGACTTCGACATCGAGCACATCACCCTGGAGCTGGCGGCCCGGGTCGAGGCGGAGCACAGCGAGGGCGAGAGCGAGGGCGCCGTCGCCTTCGAGCGGTTCACCGTCGGCGGCGGCTTCCGGCTCGGGTCGGGGCAGCAGCACAGCGTCCCGTTCACCGTGACGCTGCCGTGGGAGACGCCGATCACCGAGTTGTACGGGCAGGGCCTGGGCATCGTCCTCGGTGTGCGCACCGAGCTGGCGGTGGCCGGCGCGAAGGACAAGGGCGACCTGGACCAGCTGAACATCGCCCCGCTGCCCGCGCAGGAGGCGATCCTGGAAGCCCTCGGCCAGCTCGGCTTCGGCTTCAAGTCCGCCGACCTGGAGTACGGGCGCATCGGCGGCACCGGCCAGCAGCTGCCCTTCTACCAGGAGATCGAGCTGACCCCGGCGCCGCAGTACGCGCACCAGGTGAACGAGATCGAGGTGACCTTCCTGGCCGGCCCGGGCGGCGTCGAGGTCGTCCTGGAGGCCGACAAGCGCGGCGGCTTCCTCTCCGGCGGCCATGACGCGCTGACCCGCTTCACCGTCGGCCATCACGACTCCCGCGACTGGAACACGGAAGTCGACGGCTGGATCCGCCAGTTGGTCGAGCACCGGGCGGCGTACGGCTCCCACGGCGCCTACGGTCACGGTGACCCGTACCCAGGGCACGGACACGGCGGGCACCACGGGCACGACGACCACCACCGCTCCGGCCCCGGCATGGGCACCGCCGTCGCCGCGGGTGCCGCCGGGCTCGCGGTCGGTGTCGTCGGCGGCATGGTCGCGGCCGAAGTCGTGGACGAGGTCGGGGACTTCTTCGAGGGCGAGGAGGAGGACGAGGGCTGATACCAGGCCCCGGCAGACGGTAGAGGACGACAGAAGCAGGGGGTGGGCAGACGCACCTCGCCGCCCCCTGCTGATAACTTCTACTGTGTTGTAGAAGAAACGCTGTCCGGAGCACCCCGGTCCGGGCATCCTCCCGACCCGTACGGAGTTCTCATGGCCCTGTGGGACCGCTTCAAGGAGTCCGCATCGACGATGCAGACCCAGCTCATGGCGAAGAAGAACGACCTGAAGAGCGGCGCCTTCCGCGACGCGAGCATGGCGATGTGCGCGCTGGTCGCCGCCGCCGACGGCACCGTCGACCCGTCCGAGCGGCAGCGCGTGGCCCAGCTCATCGCCACCAACGAGGTGTTGCAGAACTTCGACGCCGACGACCTGCGCCGCCGCTTCGAGGACAACCTGGGCAAGCTCACCGCCGACTTCGCCTTCGGCAAGGTGAGCGTCATGCAGGAGATCGCCAAGGCCAAGAAGAAGCCCGCCGAAGCACGGGCCGTCATCCAGATCGGCATCGTCATCGGCGGCGCCGACGGCGACTTCGACAAGGACGAGCAGGCCGTGGTCCGCGAGGTGTGCTACGCCCTCGACCTGCCGCCCCACGAGTTCGACCTCTGACCGACCCGGACCGTGCGGCGGGCCGGCGCCCTCCGGCGCCGGCCCGCCGTAAGGGGTCCTGAGCACGGTGAGAGCCGGTGCGGTGATGCCGGACGTCGGCCGATCCGCCAGGCGGAGTTCCCCGCGGCATCCGCGCACGGCCGCGGTCGTCGCCAGTGCCGGGACGCAGGGCTCATCACCGGACGCACTCTCCCCACCGAGTACGCCTGGAGCCTCCCTTCCGGCGTCAAAGAGGCGTGGCCGCGTGCAGGATGAGGGCCATCGTCACGGCGGAGTTCGCCGAGGACATCGCCGACACGGCCGTTCCCACCGCCGCGCCCCACGTCGCCACACCCACCGACGTGAACAGCGAAGGCCAGCTGCGCACGGCCGGAGCGGGTCCGAGCAGGGCCGCCACCCGCCGCGGCACCGGGCCTGCCGCGGCGAGGCCCGCCAGGGTCGCCACCGGAGTGCCCTGGGAGACCAGGGCCGCCTTGCCGATCGCGCACGCCACGGTCCGGCGGCTGCCGACGGCCTGGGCCGCGTCCTCGTCCGCCCACCGTTCCGCCGTGTACGCCACCGCCGTCCGCAGCGGACGCAGGAACGGGTTGGCCCGCGCGGCCAGCTGGGTCGCGAGGAGGAAACGGTGGTGGCGGGCTGCCAGATGAGCCCGCTCGTGAGCGAACAGCGCCCGGCGCTCGCCCGGTTCGAGGCAGTCCAGCAGGGCCGTGGTCACCACCACGCGATCCCGTCGGCCGCCCGGCAATGCGTAGGCGTAGGAAACGTCGTCCGGAAGGACCGCCACTTCCGTCTCCCGCAGCCCGGCCAGCGCCCGGTGGGCGCGACGCCGCACCCGCCCGTGCCGCCACAGCACCCGGCCGCACGCCACCAACACCGCGCACAGGGCGGGAATCGCCGCCTTGCCGACGATCTCGTCGTACGGGACCGCCTCACGCACCTCGGGGTCCGACCAGCCGTCCGGCAGCGGGTTGCCAGGCAGTTGAGCGGTGCCGACCACCATCACCAGGCCGAGGCACAGCGTGCTGCACGCAGCCATCAAGGCCGCCACCCCGGTCAGCAACCGCGTCGCGGTCCGTGGATGCAGATGCTGCTCGGCGAGACGCGCGATCGGCCACGCCGTCAAGGGCAGCACCAGCGGCAGAAAGACGAACACCCCCATGAGGCTTCAGTCTTCCCCTTCGTTCCTCGACTGACCCAACAGCTCCCGCAGCAGTCGCTCGTCATCCGGTCCCAGGCCGGTCACAAAGCTGGCCAGCACCGCCTCCCGGTCACTTTCGGAGTCCAGCACCCGGCGCATCCTGTGGGCGGCCAGCCCCGCCTGGTCAGACGCGGACGTCCAGGCGAAGGACCGGCCCGCGCGTTCTCGCGTGACCGCACCCTTGGCCAGGAGCCGGGTCAGGATGGTAATGACGGTCGTATAGGCGAGATCGCCGCCCAGGCGCTCCTGCACCCAGCCGGCCGTCGCCGGGCCGTCCGCCTCCCGCAGCGCGGACAGGATCAGCGCCTCCAGCTCACCTTGCCCCCGCCGCCGGGGACGCTGCCGCTGTTCTGCCACGCCCTGTCTCCCTTCCGCCACCGTCCGTCTTCCGCGCGGACATCGTATAGACGCCCCCGGGACCATCACGCCGCCCGGCGGGCCCGCCCCCGCCACAGCATCTACAGAATCGCAGAGCCGCTGCCCGGCCCACCGGCGATCGCAAGGTGAGCGGACGCGCCGCGGTCGGCTCTGGCCGGTTTTTCAGGGTGGCCTGTCGGGTCGGTCACCACCTGGTTCTCCCTCCGGCGGTGACAGGCGGAACCCCCAGCCCGCCTCGCCCCCAGCAGGCAGGCGGGTGGGCAGCGGATCGTCCCGGCAGACCCTTCGGTAGCGTGAGGGTATGAGCCATCCGCACCCAGAACTCAAAGCCGCCCCGCCACTGCCCCAGGGAGGGCTGAGGGTCACCGCCCTGGGGGGCCTGGGCGAGATCGGCCGGAACATGACCGTGTTCGAGCACGCCGGCAAGCTGCTCATCGTCGACTGCGGCGTGCTGTTCCCCGAAGAGACCCAGCCCGGCGTGGACGTGATCCTGCCCGACTTCACCTCCATCCGGGACCGCCTCGACGACATCGTCGCCATCGTTCTCACCCACGGCCACGAAGACCACATCGGCGGCGTGCCCTACCTGCTGCGGGAGCGGAGGGACATCCCCCTCGTCGGCTCCAAGCTCACCCTCGCCTTCATCGAGGCCAAGCTGAAAGAGCACGGCATCAGGCCCCGGACGGTACGGGTGAAGGAAGGTGACCGGCGCGGCTTCGGTCCCTTCGACTGCGAGTTCGTGGCCGTCAACCACTCCATCCCGGACAGCCTCGCGGTGGCCCTGCGCACCGGCGCCGGGACGGTGCTGCACACCGGTGACTTCAAGATGGACCAGTTCCCGCTGGACGACCGGATCACCGACCTGCGCGCCTTCGCCCGCCTCGGCGAGGAGGGTGTGGACCTGTTCCTGACCGACTCCACCAACGCCGAGGTCCCCGGCTTCACCACCTCCGAACGCGAACTGAACCCCGCGATCGAGCAGGTCATGCGCACCGCCCCGCGGCGGGTGATCGTCTCCAGCTTCGCCAGCCACGTGCACCGCATCCAGCAGGTCCTGGACGCCGCCCACGAGCACGGCCGCAAGGTGGCCTTCGTGGGCCGCTCCATGGTCCGCAACATGGGCATCGCCCGCGACCTGGGCTACCTGAAGGTCCCCTCCGGCCTGGTCGTGAGCACCAAGGAGCTGGAGAAGCTCCCCGACCACAAGATCACCCTGGTGTGCACCGGATCCCAGGGCGAACCGATGGCCGCCCTGTCCCGGATGGCCAACCGCGACCACCAGATCCGCATCGGCAAGGGCGACACCGTCCTGCTCGCCAGCTCCCTCATCCCCGGCAACGAGAACGCCATCTACCGGGTGATCAACGGCCTGACCCGGTGGGGCGCCAACGTCGTCCACAAGGGCAACGCCAAGGTGCACGTCTCCGGCCACGCCAGCGCCGGCGAACTCGTCTACTGCTACAACATCGTCCGCCCCCGCAACGTCATGCCCGTGCACGGCGAGTTCCGCCACCTGCGCGCCAACGCCGACCTCGCCATCCGCACCGGCGTCGACCCCGACCGGGTCGTCATCGCCGAGGACGGTGTCGTCGTCGACCTGGTCGACGGCCGCGCCTCCATCACCGGCAAGGTGCCCGCGGGCAACGTCTACGTCGACGGCATGGAAGTCGGCGGCGCCACCGAGGCGTCCCTCAAGGACCGCGTCACCCTCGCCCAGGAGGGCGTCATCACGGTCGTGGCCATCGTCGACGCCGACACCGGCGCCCTCGCCGAGTCCCCCGACTTCCTCGCCCGCGGCTTCGTCCACGACGACACCACCTTCGAGCCCGTCATCCCCGTCATCGAGAAGACACTGGCCACCGCTGCTCAGGAAGGCGTCGGCGACGCCCACCAGCTCGAACAGCTCATCGCCCGCGCGGTGGCCAACTGGGCCTTCCGCACCCACCGCCGCAGGCCACTGATCATCCCGGTCATCATCGACGCCTGACCGGCGCCGCCGCCGGACTCCCGGCTCTTGCCGGAAGCGGGCCACGCGCCATCCCTCCGGCAACGGCCCCTGCGCGTCTCCGCGTCACGCCGGAGTGAGGGAGCCGGGAGCGGAGGAACCTGCCGCTGAAAGGGGCTACTTGGGCGGCGGGTTCGCCGCGAAGGCGTGCCCCTGGTCGATCCAGTCGGCCAGGGCCTCGTCCTCGGACAGGGCGGACGCGGCCACGACGACCCAGCCGCGCATCGGGCGTCCGGTGAAGTCGAAGGGCCGCGTCCCGGGGTCGGCTGACCGACGCGGCCTGCCGCTCCGGGCCGGGCGCGCCGTGCGGGCCGTCAGCCGTTCCCACGCGCGGGGTCACGCTCCCGCGTGTCCGCTGCGGGAGAGCTCTCGGCTCCAGTGGGCCAGGGCCTGTTCCGCTCCGGGGAGGGACCGGTGGCTGGACGACTTCGCGCGGAGGGCCTCCACCAGGGCGGACAGCAGGGACGCTGCCTGGTCGGGGGACCCGGCGGCACCGGTCATGACGGCGTGGTTGCGGCGGACGTCGATGCTGAAGTCGTCGAGCGGGCCCAGGGCCTCGGTCGCGTCGCGCTCCAAGTCGGCCAGCACCTGCACCAGTTGCGGCAGCCTCGCCGGGTCGGGCACGAGGTTGGCGGGTGACGGCTCGGTGAGTCTCTTGAGCCGCTGGGCGAAGGCGCCCCGGGCCCGCAGACCCGCCGGGGTCCGCTGGGTGCCGTGAGCCGGGTTGACCGCCAGCGCGATGTGGCCCGAGCCGCCGACGGTCTGCTGGTGGGGCGCGGGATATCCGGTGGGGATGAGCGCTACCTGCGGTGCCGGGGTGGTCGGCAGGACCACCGAAAGCCGGTCGTAGAGGGCGGAGAGGCCGAGATGGCGGGGCCCGTCGGGTATGCCCTCCTCGAGGATCCTGAGCAGTTCCCCGGTGAAGCCGGTACGTGTCCCCTCGGGCGGGAACAGGGCCTTCAGGGTGGGCCCGCACGCGGTGAGCAGGTGGATGCCGTGGCCGTCCGGGCCGAGGGCGCGGCCGGAGAAGCAGCAGTCGAGAATCGCGACCTTGTGTCTCGCCGACGACTCCCGCATCAGGCTGGCGACTTCGGTGAACGGCAGGGCCGGGCTCGGGTCGCCCCCGCCGCCGTCCTGGCTGGAGGGGGTGAGGGCCAGGCAGAGACGGTCGTTCCGGCCGAGCAGTCCGTGGCCGCAGTAGGAGAAGAGCAGCAGGTCGACGCCCGGTTCCCGGACCATACGGCGCAGGGGGTCCAGCACCTGACGCGTGTCGGCGGGGTCCAGGACCACCGTGGTCCGGCGCGTGTCGAACACCCCCTGGTCGCCGGTGAGGGCGGCCCCGAGGGCTCGGGTCGCGCTCACGGCCTGGGGTATGCAGGACAGGGAGCTGGGGCGGACGTGCCGACCGGTGCCGACGAGCAGCGCGTACGCGGCGGCGGAGGCGGGGCGCCAGACGGCCCAGGTCATCCGTCCCCTCCGGGCGGTGCGACGACGAACCCGGACAACTGGGCCATGACCTCGGGCAGTTGGGACTCGTCGTCGACCGCGCCGCTGACCCGGGTGCCGTCGGGCCGCACCACCTCGAACTCGATCCGCCGGTAGGTCGGCCGCCGTTGCTGCAGCCAGAGGAAGAAGGTGTTGGTGACCGCCGCGATCATCGCCGCGGAGGCGTTGATGATGTCCACGGCGACGGCGACGTCGCCCTGCTCGCCGGGGGCGGGCGGCTGGGTGCGCAGACTCGCGCTGCCGCCCAGCTGGTCCGTGGCGTTGATCCACTCCGCCAGATCCCGGTTCAGGGCGTCGACTTGGGCCTGCGTTCCGGGGAAGGCGAAGGTCAGTGCGTTCTCCGGCGGCCGGGACGCGGGTGCTTCGGTCATGTCCAGTGGTTCCTGTTCGTCGGTCGGATCGTTGCGGGACCGGGGTCCGGCGGTCAGACGCCGGAGCCGAAGTCGGTCCAGCCGGCGTCGGTGCTGCCGGCGGGTGCTCCGTGGCTGGGCATGTGCGTCATGCCTGGCCGCAGCGCGAAGAGTTCGGGCTCGCCGGGCTCCTCGTGGGGCAGGCGGAAGACGGCGGCCGCCTCGTCGGCGTCCACGAGGTCGGCGAGGGCCGTCACCGTTCCCGGATCGCTCAGCCACAGTTGCCCCACGGACGGATCCCGCAGGAACGCGGGTACCTCCTGCCAGTAGGCCTCCGGCTGCCAGTCCCGGTTGACGCCCAGCAGGTTGCCGCAGGCCACCTGGTGTTCCTCCCAGCCCGTCGGGCGGACGACGACCGCTCCGGAGCTCCCCGGCGCCACGGTGTGGCTGATGAGCCCGGTCAGGACGTCGGACACCGGTGCCTCGCCCTCGACGGCGACCGACACGCGCGCCCGGTGCAGCCGCCCGGTGTAGCGTCGCGAGGCCTCGTCGTACAGACCGTGTGCCTCCTTCGCGAAGGGGTCGCCCGGCACGGGACCCCCGTAGATCGGGTCGGGTTGACCCGGCGCGGCGAGGGTCCCGAACACCTGCGCTCTCATCGTCAGGCCCTCGGTGAGTCCGGGCGGAGCGGAGCACGGTTCGAGGCACACGCTGACCACGGTCCGCCGCGGCTCCGCGGCCAGTTGGGTCCACACCCGGTCCCAGGAGGGCTCACGGGCGTCGAACCGGGAGACCGCGGTCGCGATCCGCTCCGCGCCCCAGGGGCGGGTCAGGGTCCGGCAGGTGATGCGCTTGCGGATCTCGGCGATCGCGCCCCACCCCGGTACGAACGGGGCGAGCAGACGCGCGATCTCCGCGGTGTCCTCGATCCGGGTCGCCGTCACGTGCGCCGGTAACCGCGCCAGGGTGGGAAGCACGTGCCGCG
Organism: Streptomyces sp. NPDC033136; assembly: GCF_055578235.1. Classification (NCBI taxonomy): domain Bacteria; kingdom Bacillati; phylum Actinomycetota; class Actinomycetes; order Kitasatosporales; family Streptomycetaceae; genus Streptomyces; species Streptomyces sp. NPDC033136. The sequence continues at coordinate 500,477 of NZ_JBVIPD010000001.1, read as the reverse complement.
CGGCCCGGACCGCGGCTGCCGGGTCGGCGCCGTACAACTGGGCGACGACGACGGTTGTGATCCGTCCGCTCACCGGGTCGCTGATGAACCGCAGATCCCAGCGGGCCGTGGTGCGATCCGTCCAGAGAGCCGCGAGCCAGGTCCGCTCGGCGGCGACCCGGTCGGCTCTGCGCCGGGCTTCGGAGAACTCCGGGTAGAGGCCCCCGGGCAGCGGCACGGGACTCAGCGAGAAGGCGACGTAGGCCCAGCTCTCCCCGCTGGGGGCACCGTGCAGCAGAATGCCCCGCGCGTCCTCCGGAGCGGCTTCGGCCATCTGCTCTTCCCTTCCTGATCCCACCGGTCTTCCCGGGCTGGCTTCCAGGTCTTCCCGGTCCCGCCGGTACTCCCCGTCCCGCCGGGCGCCCTGGTCTCACCGGATGTCCCGGTCCTGCTGGACTTCCTGGTGTCACCGGAGTTTCCCGGTCCCGCCGGACTCCCTTGTGCCACCGGAGTTCCCAGTCCCGCCAGGGCCGTTGGTCCCCCGGGTTCTCCCGGTTCCTCCATGACCGGCCGCCGGCTCGCACCGCGTGTGGCGGTGCGAGCCGGCGAACCGGGGCGCATCACGTCCCGGGGTGCACACCGCCCGTCTGAGGGCCGCCCGCCTGGGGGCCGCCCGTCGGTGGGGCGCCCGCGGGCGGACCCCAGGCGGGCGGCGTGGGGCTGAGGCCCGGCGTCGGCGCGGACCTCGCGTGGTCGGCCTGCACCGGCGGCAGTCCTTGGGGGAAGCCGAAGCTGACGGGCACCACGACCTGGTCCACCGCCGTGGCCAGTCCCTCCCGGCACGCCGCGTGCACCGCCTCGCGCATGGCCCTCACGCCCTCGGTCCGCATCATGATCCGCTCGGGGCTCAGGCGGCCCATGATGGACGCGAAGATGTCGGACACGAACCCGCCGATCAGGGCGTACCCGCGGCGCGAGCGCCACATCTGCCACCCCAGGTAGAGGCTCGTGCCGTACGAGAAGACCGAGACGTAGACCTGGCACTGGCCCTCCGAGAGCACCAGGCGGTTGCGGACCTGGTCCCGGCCCAGTCCGGCGGCGATGACCCGCTCAGCGCGGTCGACGGGGATGTGGCGGCGCTCGAGCGTGCCCCTGATGGAGATGTACGCCGAGTCCAGAGATCCACTCCGGTCCGCCAGCAGGACCCGCCACTCGGCGATCGGTTCGACCAGGCGCATCCAGAGCAGAGTCACCCAGAAGGCGATGCCCGAAACGATGTACGCCAGCCCGAACATGACGGCGAACCCCTCGGCACTGCCACCGACGAGGAGGATGAGCCCGAAGAAGAAGGGCGGCAGGAACGCCAGGAACGAAGCCAGGAGGGCGTAGACGAGCAGCTGGAGCAGTTGCCGCCAGCTGACCGAGTCGTCGAGGGAGGTCTCCACCGGCTCGTGCTTCAGGTTCTTGTCGAGATATGCGGCGTTTGCGTCACCGCCTCTCCACCCCGGCAGGCTCGTGTATCCGTTGTCGTTCATGTGTCCCCCTAGGCCGTCCCGGATCCGAGGTAGCAAGAATTACCCACCGTAGACGGATGGTCACACGCCTTCCAAGGTCTCGAAACCGCGACGACTCAACTTCCTGGAAAGAGAGCGGCTTTGAGCGGGGAGCGCGTAAAGTGTCCGGTTGATGACCCGCACGACGGTGCGAGGTTCGCCCGCGGCGCCAGCAGGCGCGGCAGGCCGCGGGGGCAGGTGAGCGGGTGCCAGGGGTACCGGATCCTGTAGCGCCTCAGGCCGGCAGCCACTTCACCACCGCGTTTCCGCACGCGGCCGTCTGCGCGTAGAACTCCGTCAGCTCCCGGTGCGCCGCCGCGAAAGCGCCCCGCGCCTCGGGCTCCGCGGGCACGCCGCCGTAGCGCGGCAGCAGTGCGTCGCGGGACGAGACCCACAGCGCGTCGAAGTCCGCCCGCGTCAGGAACCTGGCCACCCGGTCGGCCTGGCCCGCCGTCAGTACCCGGAACGGCGGCTTGTACCGGTCGGGGTGGAACACCGGCCGGCCGCCGAGCACCACCTGGGCCTCGGGGCGCTCCCCCGCGCGGTGCGGGGGAGCGCCGGTGTAGAGGAGTTCCTGGTCCAGATAGCGCTTGCCCAGCACCTCCTCGCGGTGCCGGTCGACGCCGTGCCGGAATGCGTCCCGGTCGTCCCCGAACAGCCGTTCCAGCCAGATCGCGCTGTTGCGCAGTGCCGGGGGCGGCACCGCTCGCAGATGGAAGTAGAGGCTCATCACACAAGGAGCGCGCGGGGACGCCGGAGCATCACGCCCCCCGGCGTACGGCGAGGTGGAGGGTGGTTCCTCGGTTCCGCGGTTCCGCGGTTCCACGCCAGAGAATCGCTGCCGCCCTGCGCCGCGCAGGGAGCGTTCCGCGCGGCTTCGGGGCGTACGCGCCCGAGGTGATCGTCCGCCGCGCGGCGGCGACGGGTGGGCGACGCGGCAGCGAGTGGCGAGGCCGCCGTCGCCCAGACGAGGCGTGCGGGGCGGCCGGACCCACGGGCAGTGGTCAGGGTCCGGGCACCCCACCCCCCCCCCCGTCTCTTCCCCCAGGGAGGCGCGAGGGGCGCAGAAAGAGATCCTAGGGGGTTGCGGCAACAACTT
>NZ_JBVIPD010000001.1:412676-497836 GCF_055578235.1 Streptomyces sp. NPDC033136 | reverse complement strand
GGTGGGGGGGGGTGGGGGGGGGGGTGGGGGGGTGGGGGGTGCCCCTCCGTACCTGGAGGGGGGGGGGGGGGGGGGGAGAGGGGGGGGGGGGGACCCCCCCCCCCCCCCCCCCCGCCCCTCTCCATGTCGCTCCCCGGGGGGAGTCAGGAGCGGCACGGAGAGAGCTCCGGGGTGGTCGCGGCACCGATGTCCGGCCCGGCGATCGCCGATCACCGTCGGCCTGTCCGGCGCGGACTCGGTACTCACACAGCGCACGGCCGGCGCGATACGTCACCCGGCCGGGACGGCGCGGGTCGCGCACAGGTGTCCCAACCCCGGATCCGCCGGGTGTCGCGGAGCCGTGACGCCGTCCGGCGCCGGAACACGGACCGGCTCAACGTCCCCGCGAGGCCGTCTTCTTGACGCTGCCGACGCCCCTCGCGGCTTCGCCGCGCAGGTGACAGGGGCGCCGACGGCGATGTGAGGGGCGCGTGATCTGTTGTGACACTTCTGTGCGAACGCACGCTGGTCTCCATGGGGCCGTCGATGCCAACGGGGCTCGTCGGACGGAACGGACTCGCTTTTGAACCAGGTGCGAACGAGGACAGTCTTGGGCCAGGCACGGCAATCCCGCCGCGTACAGACGTACGACGGGGAATTGGGCGCTGCGGTCGCGCGGGCCCAGGACGGGGACGAGACCGCCTTCGCGGTGGCCTACCGGATCGTGCAGCCCGGCCTGCTCGGCTATCTGCGCGGATTCGTCGGCGAGGACGCGGAGGACGTGGCGTCCGACGCCTGGCTGGAGATCGCCCGGGACATCGGACGGTTCAAGGGCGACGGGGCCGGCTTCCGCGGCTGGACGGCGACCATCGCCCGGCACCGGGCGCTGGACCATCTGCGCCGCCAGCGCGCACGGCCCCGGCCGGGAGGGACCGAACAGGACGTACTGGACCTGCCCGGCCCGCACAGCACCTATGACCAGGCACTGGAGACGCTCTCCACCGAGCGGGCCCTGGAACTGGTCCGCGGGCTGCCGAAGGACCAGGCCGAGGCCGTGCTCCTGCGGGTCGTCGTCGGCCTGGACGGCACCGCCGCCGCGCGCGTCCTCGGCAAGCGCCCGGGAGCGGTGCGCACCGCCGCCCACCGGGGTCTGAAGCGCCTGGCCCAGCAGTTGGGCGTCGGGGGCCGGGCGGCGGAGGGTGTGACGGATGAGGCTTCCCGGACGCTGGGGGAGTCGAAGTGAACGACACCCGCGGCAGTGGGTCGGCGGACCGGCACCAGGGCCCGGGACGCCAGGTGAATCGATCATGTCGGACAGGAACGGAAGCGGACATGGGTGAACGGCTGAGCGGCGACGGAGTGCCGGGCCGTCGGCGTGAGCACCCTGACGACGCCGCGTCCGGCCCGGAGGGCCTGCGCGACGACACCGCGCTGGAGACGGTGCTGGCCACCGTGCTGCGCGGCGCCGATCCCGCCCCCGAGGCCGAGCACCGGGCCGTGGCCGCCTTCCGGGCCGCCCGCGGCGCGGGCGCGCATCGGGCGCGTACCCGGCGCCGGGACGACTGGCGGCCGCCCGCGGAGCGGCGTGCCGGGCGCCCTGTGAAGACGACGTTCGCCGCCGTGTTCGCCAGCCTCACCCTGGGCGGGGTCGCGGTCGCGGCCATCGGTTCGGCCGGTTCGTCCACGGACGGCCCCGGTACCGACGGGAAGACCGCGCACCCCTCGGTGCCCGCCCCGGCCCGGCCGGGCGGTGAGACCCCGTCGGCCTCCCGCGGCGGCACCGGACCGGCGGAGGGCCCGGCCGCCGCCCAGGACACCGAGGCCCACTGCCGCGCCTACGAGCAGGTCAAGGGCCGCGGCAAGGCGGTCGACGCGACGGCCTGGCGGCAGCTCACCGCGGCGGCGGGCGGCGAGGGCAAGGTCGCCGCGTACTGCGCGGAGCAGCTGGCACGGGCGACAACCGCACCGACAACGAGCAGGTCCGGCGAAACGGGCAAAACCGGCGAGAACGCCTCGGACGCCGGCACAGGAACAGGCACGGGCACAGGCGCGGGCGCGGGCGCGGCGGGGAACACCGGCACGTCCGGCAACAACGGCACGTCGGGCAACCGGAGTCCAGGCAACGACGGCGCCGACGCAGGCAACGGAACCGGCAGCGGGACCGGCGACGGAACCGGCAGCGGGACCGGCGACGGAACCGGCAACGGTCAGGCAAGCGGCGGGAAGGGCCAGTAGCCGGACCATCGGCCGGGCCGCTCACCGCTCCGCGGCGTCCCCCGGACTGCCCGGTCCGCGCCATCCTGGCGCCCGGGCGGCACGGGCCGGCCGGTGGGCGTGCCGACCGTCGGCGGAGGCGGGGCGTGTGCGGCGGACATGTGCGACGGCGGGATGATGGCCCCATGCGCATCCGCATCGACGCCGTCGACCTGCCCGGCCTCACCCGCCCCGCCTCCGCCGACGGCAAGGTCCCCGCGTACGGCAACCTCCACGTCGGCGTGCAACGCCGCGACCGCCCGGCGGAAGTCCTCGAGCCACAGCGAGGCGACGCACCGTCCGCGACGTGGACCCTGGAGTGCACCACGCGCGTCTCCCCGGACGGCACGGAGATCAAGGGCCCCTACGTGCAGGACCGTCTGGGCCGGCGGTTCATCTACCTGTCGTGGGGCACGGTCGACGAGTCGGGCACCTTCACGATGTTCCGCCGCGCCAAGCTGATGCTCGACGTCGTCCCCGCCGACGTCCTCGCCGTCGCCGCACGCGACGGGCTGCTGGTCGGACGCCTCGGCCTGACCGACGCGCGAGGCGGGCCCCTGTGCGCACGCGTCGAGCCCCCTCACGTCACCTGGACCGCCGCCCACGCCGGCTGACGGCCTCGTGCGGCCGGCAGGGACACAGGGCCCTGGCGCAAGGGACGTCGTTCCGGTGTCCGTGCCCCGACGGGGCCGGTCGGGTGATGTGACCTACATCGCGGCAGGGGGCTTTCGGTGTGCCGGCCGTGGTGTCCGCCGCCGGGGACGGCCACATCGGCGCTCAGCCCGTCGGAGGAGGTCACAGCGCTGGGGGCGGACGGGAGCGACGGGAAGACCGTGCCTGCGGAGGGCAATATCTATGCCGGCGAAATGAGAAATAGCTGCGGGGCACGCCAAATATTCCTCGACCGCGGACCGGATCGGAAATTTCGGTCCCAGCAGGCCCGATCGCACCGTGCTACTGTCGATCTCAGTTGCAGGTGTGGTTGCCAGAAGGTTCATTTCCTACGGGGTAATCATCACGGCGACACGGAATTCACACAGGGTGGATTCCTGAAACCGCCTCCGAAGGAGAAACAAAATGGCTACTGGCACCGTGAAGTGGTTCAACGCGGAAAAGGGCTTCGGCTTCATCGAGCAGGACGGCGGCGGCGCCGACGTCTTCGCCCACTACTCGAACATCGCCACCCAGGGCTTCCGCGAGCTGCTCGAAGGCCAGAAGGTGTCGTTCGACATCGCGCAGGGCCAGAAGGGCCCGACGGCCGAGAACATCGTCCCCGCCTGACATCGGCGCTGACGCATACTTCGCAGCTGGGGCCCGCACCTCTGGGGTGCGGGCCCCAGCTCGCTGCTTTTTTCAGGGCGCGAGACGGAAAAGGCTCCACCACGCCACCGGCCGGTGACATGTTTCCCGGCGGCCCGACTCGGCCCCCCTCTGCTTTCGGCTCGTCTCGAGATTCTCTGCGCCGCTCTTCTGCTGCGGGAATTCCTTGCCACGCGCCCATCAAGGAAGGTCCCGCATGAAGCGTGCCCGCACACCCCGCACCTATGACCGTTTCGCAGGAGGCGGCAGCGGCAGCGCCCCCCGCTCCGGTGGCCCCCGCCGCGCAAAGAGTTACGGCGGCGGGCCGACCGGACGGGCCGTACAAGGCGAGTTCGCGCCGCCGAAGACGATCACTCCCGCCCTCCCCGCCGTCGAGGCGTTCGCCGATCTCGACATGCCCGAGCGGCTGCTGGCCACGCTCGGCCGCGAAGGCGTGACCGTTCCGTTCCCGATCCAGGCGGCGACCCTGCCGAACTCCCTGGCCGGCCGGGACGTGCTCGGCCGGGGCCGCACCGGCTCGGGCAAGACCCTCGCGTTCGGCCTCGCCGCACTCGCCCGCACCGCCGGGAAGCGTGCCGAGCCGCGGCAGCCGCTCGCCCTCGTTCTCGTCCCCACCCGCGAACTCGCCCAGCAGGTCACCGACGCGCTCACCCCCTACGCCCGCTCGGTGAGCCTCCGGCTGGCCACGGTCGTCGGCGGGATGTCCCTCGGCAGGCAGGCCAGTGCGCTGCGCGCCGGGGCCGAGGTGGTCGTCGCGACACCCGGGCGGCTCAAGGACCTCATCGACCGGGGCGACTGCCGGCTGGACGCGGTCGGCATCACGGTCCTCGACGAGGCCGACCAGATGGCCGACATGGGCTTCATGCCCCAGGTCACCGCCCTGCTCGACCAGGTGCGGCCCGAGGGCCAGCGGATGCTGTTCTCGGCCACGCTGGACCGCAACGTCGACCGGCTGGTCCGCACGTACCTCCACGATCCCGTGGTGCACTCCGTCGACCCCTCCGCGGGCGCGGTCACCACGATGGAGCACCACGTCCTCCACGTGCACGACGCGGACAAGCACCGCACGACCACCGAGATCGCGGCGCGGGACGGCCGGGTGATCATGTTCCTCGACACCAAGCACGCGGTGGACCGGCTGACCCAGCACCTGCTGAGCAGCGGTGTCCGCGCCGCGGCCCTGCACGGTGGCAAGTCCCAGCCGCAGCGCACCCGGACCCTGGCCCAGTTCAAGAGCGGGCACGTGACGGTGCTGGTGGCGACCAACGTCGCTGCGCGCGGCATCCACGTCGACAACCTCGACCTGGTCGTCAACGTGGACCCGCCCAGCGACCACAAGGACTACCTGCACCGCGGCGGCCGTACGGCCCGCGCCGGCGAGTCCGGCAGCGTCGTCACCCTGGTGACCCCCGCTCAGCGTCGCGGCATGAGCCGGCTGATGACGTCGGCGGGCATCACCCCCCGGATCGCGCAGGTGCGGTCGGGCGAGGCGGAGCTGAGCCGCATCACCGGCGCCCAGGCCCCTTCCGGCGTGCCGGTCGTCGTCACGGCGCCGGAGGCGGACCGCCCCCGCGGCGCGTCCTCCTCCCGGGCCCGCCGGGGCCGGCGCGGCCCCGGCGCCCAGGGCCGGCCCGTCGGCGAAGCGGCACGCCGCAGGCCCCAGCGGCGGACCGGCTTCGGCTCGGCCGCCTAGTGCGCCCTGATCACACGCCCCCCCTTCGGCAGGAGACACCCATGACGCCGGTTCGGACGCAGCACCGTGCACTGGATCTCTCCCCCGAAGCCCTCGAAGCCGCCGTGGCCCTCGATGCCCGCGATGCCGCCGTGGTCCTCGAAGCCGCCGAGGCAGCCATGGCCGCCCTGGTCGCGGTCGGGGACGCGTCCGGCCCCCGGATCCGTGACGACATGACGGTCGAGGTGGCGCTGTCCCTCATGGCCGGTGCCCGTGTCGATCACCTCGTCCTCTGCGACGGGGACGACCAGAGCACGGGCCTGGTCACGCTGGCCCGGCTCGCCGTGCTGCGCGACAGCCCCGCCTACACGGACCGGGTCCGTCTGCGGGACGTCCTCGTGTGAGACACCGGCGGGAAGCCGCCACTTGAGAGCCCGGTGAGGGCCCTGCCGACGCGCGTCGGCAGGGCCCTCACCGTCGTATGCCCACCCCTTCACAGGAGACAGGAAGCCTGCGGCTCGTGGACTCCAAAATCTATCTTTGCCAAGGTAGACATTGGCTCCTGGTGCGGTTAATCTACTTCCCGTAGAGACGGTCGCACGAGCTCATCGACGAAGCTCGCCCAGCAGTACCGCAGTACCCGTTCACGAAGTGGTTGGTCCAGAGGAAGGACGGAGGAGCAGACGCCATCAGGATCGCCCGGCCCGGGGAGCTCTCGGTCCGGGTACCGCAAGACCCCGGAATGGATGGTGGTCCCCGGTCAAGCAGCCGCGATCTCCGCACCCCTCCCGTTGCCGGGCCGGGTAGCGAAACAGAAGGTCGGCGCAGCATGAGGGCCGACAGATGGTGTTGAATTTCCTTCGGGGCCCTGGTGCCGTACGGCACCAGGGCCCCTCGACGCGTTGTACTACGAGGTGACATGGAAGCAGATACTCCGCTCAGCGATCGTCTGGAAGACGACGACTACCCCGCGTACACCATGGGCCGGGCCGCCGAGATGCTCGGCACCACCCCCGGCTTCCTCCGGGCCATCGGTGACGCGCGTCTGATCACTCCGCTGCGCTCGGAGGGCGGACATCGCCGGTACTCCCGCTACCAGCTGCGGATCGCCGCGCGCGCCCGCGAGCTGGTCGACCGGGGCACCCCGATCGAGGCCGCCTGCCGCATCGTCATCCTCGAGGACCAGCTGGAGGAGGCCCGGCGCATCAACGCCGAGTACCGCCGCGCGGCGGACGAGGCGTCCGCCGGTTCCGGTCCGGGGGCCCGCCCCAGCGAGTGAGCGAGTGGAACCCCTCGCCTCGCCGGGGGTGTGCCCCGTGCGGCTTCCCGCATCGTGCCCTTGGGCCGGCTACCTGCCGGGGGCGAGTTCCGCCGCGCCGAAGGAGACGTCGAAGCGGTCGCACCAGATACTGACGCTGCTGTAGCGGGTGACATCGACGTCGGCGGGGACGGTGTAGTTCTGGCTGCCCTTGTTGCCCTTGAGCTTGCCGAGGCTGACGTACCGGCCGTCGTCGAAGACGTGCCAGCCGGCCCGGCCCTCCTTCACCGGCGCGTCGGTCAGCCATACGCGCAGGTCGGGGCCGTTGCTGGTGTCGAGGTCTTCCAGGCGCAACACGTGGCTGCCGTCGTCCAGCCGCAGGAGCTTCACGGTGCCGGACGTCGCGTGCTCGTGGCTGATCAGTTCGCCGCTCGTCAGCGTCGTCGGCCCGGCCGGCGGGCTGGACGGGGCGGCGGACGGGGCCTCGGCCGGTTCCCCGGACGGGACCTCGGCCGGTTCCCCGGACGGGGCCTCGGCCGGTTCCCCTGCCGGTTCCCGGGCCTCCACGGCGGCGGGCAGCGACTCCCGCACGGTCTCGTCCTGCCACAGCTTCCACGGCTGGAACCAGTACAGGCCGAAGCCCGCCCCCGCGACCGCCACGACCAGCACACCGATCATCCACGGCCTGACCCGCGTGCTCCGCTGCCGCCGCCCCATATCGCCACCTCTTCTTCGACGCTGTTCTCCGTTCCCTCCTATTCAACGGGTGCGGCGGCCGTCCCGGGCCGTCCGGCGGGTGACGGAACCCTTACGTTTCCCCATGCCTTACGGAGTCGTGACGTACGGGCGCGGTCCCGTGGCGCGGCGCCGGTGCGGACCTAGCGTGGGGGGCATGCGCGTACTGGTCACCGGCGGTGCCGGGTTCATCGGGTCCCATGTGGTCGCCGCCCTGCGGGAGCGGGGCCACGAGGCGGTCGTGTTCGACGTGCGAGAGGATCCCGGCGCCGACGTGCGGGATCCGCGGGCCGTCGGGCGCGCCCTGGCCGGGGTGGACGCCGTGTGCCACCAGGCCGCGATGGTCGGACTCGGTGACGGCGTCGCCGACGCGGCGGAGTACGTCTCGCACAACGACCTGGGGACGGCCGTACTCGTCGCCGCAATGGCGGAGGCCGGTGTCGGGCGTCTCGTGCTGGCCGGGTCGATGGTCGTCTACGGGGAGGGACGGTACGAGTGCCACCGGCACGGGGTCGTGCGGCCCGGGCCGCGTGCCGCCGCCGATCTCGACGCGGGCCGGTTCGAGCCCGCCTGCCCGGTGTGCGGGGCGGACCTCTCCCCCGGGCTGATCGGCGAGGACGCCCCCGCCGATCCCCGGAACGTGTACGCGACGACCAAGCTCGCCCAGGAGCACCTGGCCGCCGCCTGGGCCCGCTGCACCGGCGGCTCGGCGGTGTCGCTGCGGTACCACAACGTGTACGGGCCGGGGATGCCCCGCGACACCCCGTACGCCGGTGTCGCCTCCTTCTTCCGCTCGGCGCTCGCCCGGGGCGAGGCACCACGGGTGTTCGAGGACGGGCGGCAGCGGCGGGACTTCGTGCACGTCCGGGACGTGGCGGCCGCCAACGCGGTGGTGCTGGAGGCGGAGTCCGCCCCGGGGGCGCTCACGGCGTACAACACCGGCAGCGGTGACCCGCGCACCGTCGGCGAGATGGCGCGGGCGCTGGCCGCCGCGTACGGCGGACCCGAGCCGGTCGTCACCGGCGAGTACCGGCTCGGCGACGTACGGCACATCACCGCCGACTCCTCGCGGCTGCGGGACGCGTCGGGGTGGAAGCCGGAGGTCGGGTTCGAGGAGGGCATGGCGGAATTCGCGCGGGCCGGGATGCGCGCGGCATGAGACCGGTGGTGCTGCCCGTCTTACGAAGCGGCGGCGGGCAGCACCACCTCGAAACGGCAGCCGCCGGGGATGTTGCGTACGGCGGCCCGGCCCTGGTGCGCCTCCACGATGCCCCGGACGATGGCCAGGCCGAGGCCCGCGCCGGCCGGGGGCGTGCGGGCGTGGGTGCCGCGCCAGCCGGTGTCGAAGACGCGCGACAGGTCCTCCTCGGGGATGCCGCCGCAGCCGTCCGTCACCGACAGCACCACGCCCTCGGCGGACCGCTCCGCGGCGATCGCGACCGTGCCGTCGGCCGGGGTACGGCGGATGGCGTTGACCAGGAGGTTGCCGAGGACCCGGCTCATCTCCTTGCCGTCCACCTCCACCGGCACCGGCTCGACACGGCCCCCGACCAGCCGCACCCCGAACTCCCGGGCGAGCGGGTCCACGCCCGCCAGCGCGTCGCCCACCAGGTCGTACAGGGAGATCCGGGTGGGGGCGAGGGACAGCGCGCCGGCGTGGATGCGGGACAGTTCGAAGAGGTCGCCGACCATGTCGTTGAGGCGTTCGACCTCGGTGCGCATCTGCCTCAGGTAGCGGTGGGGGTCGGCCGCGACGCCGTCCTCCAGGGCCTCCGACATGGCGCGCAGGCCGGCCAGCGGGGTGCGCAGGTCGTGCGAGATCCAGGCGACGAGTTCGCGCCGGGAGGACTCCAGGGCGCGTTCCCGCTCGCGGGATTCGGCGAGCCGGGCGCTGGTGGCGGCCAGCTCGCGGCTCAGGTGGTCCAGTTCGGCGGTCGTGGCGCCGACGGGAGCGGCGAAGTCGCCGCCGTCGCCGAAGGAGCGTGCGGCCACGGCGAGTTCGCGGCTGCGGGCGACGACCCAGCGGCCCAGCAGCAGCGCGGTGGCCAGGGAGACGACGGCCGCCATGGCGACGACCGTCGTGACGACGGTCAGGTCGTGCGGGGAGAGGAACATCGCCCAGGCGACGGCGAGCGTGCCGGCGAGCATCGCGACGACCCCGACGGCCGCGACCACGGCGATCGAGGCGGTCAGCGAGCGGCGCCGGATCAGGCGCAGCGCGACGGCTCCGGCCAGGCCGGTGGCAGCGGCACCGGCGAAGGCGTACAGGGCGATGAGGAGGGTGTCGTTCACGATCCGGTCTCCTCTCCAGAGGGTCCCGAGGGATCGAAGCGGTAGCCCACGCCCCACACGGTCTGGATCAGGTGGGGCCGGGCCGGGTCGTCCTCGACCTTGCCGCGCAGCCTGCGGACGTGGACCGTGACGGTCGACAGGTCGCCGAAGTCCCAGCCCCACACCTCGCGCATCAGGTCCTCGCGGCTGAACGCCTGCCCCGGGTGCCGCAGGAAGAAGGACAGCAGGTCGAACTCGCGCAGGGTGAGGGCGAGTTCGGCGTCGTTCTTGGTGGCCCGGCGGGCCGACGGGTCCACGGCCAGGCCGGCCGCGCCCAGCCGGTTCTGCCCGGTGGCGGCGGGCCTGCTGCGGCGCAGCACCGACTCGACGCGCAGGACGAGTTCGCGGGGGCTGAAGGGCTTGGTGACGTAGTCGTCGGCGCCGACCTCCAGGCCCAGGATGCGGTCGTCCTCGTCACCGCGGGCGGTGAGCATGATGACCGGCACGGGACCCTGGCCGCGGATCCGCCGGCACACCTCCAGGCCGTCCATGCCGGGCAGCATCAGGTCGAGCACGACCAGGTCCGGCCGGTGCGCGGCGGCGCGGGTGAGGGCCGTGGGGCCGTCGTCGGCACGGTCGACGGCGTAACCGGCGCGGTCCAGGTACCCGGCGACGACTTCGGCGACGGTGGGATCGTCGTCGACGACCAGGATCCGGGGGGGCCGGTCCGGCGTTCCGGGGGTCTCGTGGGGCTGCTGCATGCCACCAGCCTGGCACCGGGCCGCCGCCGGTGCGGGGCCCGGGCCCCTCCCGGCCTCCGATGTCCGCGTTTCGTAAGGAGCGGCAGTCCGGTATGCCCGGTTCGCGTTCGTAGGGTGAGACCCGTGACGACGACACCTTCGGACGTCGACGTGGTGCTGCCCTGCCTGAACGAGGCCGAGGCCCTGCCCTGGGTACTCGAACGGATCCCGCCGGGCTGGCGCGCGCTCGTCGTCGACAACGGTTCCACGGACGGCTCGGCCCAGGTCGCCCGAGCGCTCGGCGCGACGGTGGTGCGTGAGCCGCGCCGGGGCTTCGGCGCCGCCTGCCACGCCGGGCTGACGGCCGCCACCGCCGACGTGGTGTGCTTCTGCGACTGCGACGCCTCCCTCGACCCGGCGCTGCTCGTCCCCTTCGTCCGCGAGGTCCGTGACGGCGGGGCCGACCTGGTGCTCGGGCGGCGGCGCCCGCGGGGCCGGGGCGCGTGGCCCGCGCACGCCCGGGCCGGGAACCTCGCGCTGGCCCGGATGCTGCGCCGCCGTACCGGGCTGCGTCTGCACGACCTCGGTCCGCTGCGCGCCGCCCGGCGCGAACCGCTGCTCGCGCTCGGCCTCACCGACCGGCGCAGCGGCTATCCGCTGCAGATGGTGGTCCGCGCGGCCGACGCCGGCTGGCGGGTCGCCGAGCACGACGTGCCGTACGTGCCGCGCACCGGGGCCTCGAAGGTGACGGGCACGTGGCGCGGGACCTGGCAGGCCGTACGGGACATGAGCCGCGTTCTGGCGGAGACGCCGGTGCACGAAGGGGGAACCGTCCGTTGACCACGCTTCTCGTCATCGCCAAGGAGCCGCGGCCCGGCCGGGTCAAGACCCGGCTGACCCCGCCTTTCACGCCGGCGGAGGCGGCCCGGCTGGCCGAGGCGGCCCTCGCGGACACCCTGCACGCCGTGGCGGCCGCCCCCGCCGCCCGCCGCGTCCTGGTCCTGGACGGCGCCCCCGGCCCCTGGCTGCCGGCCGGTTTCGATGTCGTACCGCAGTGCGCGGGCGGCCTGGACGAGCGGCTGGCGGACGCCTTCGCCCGCTGTGACGGCCCCGCGCTGCTCATCGGCATGGACACACCGCAGGTGACGCCGGAGCTGCTCACGGTGGACTTCGCCGGCTGCGACGCGTGGTTCGGCCCCGCCGAGGACGGCGGCTTCTGGGCGCTCGGCCTGGCACGTCCCGACCCCGGCCTGCTGCGGGGGGTGCCCATGTCGACGCCGTCGACGGGGGCGGCGCAACGGGACCGGCTGGCCGGCGCGGGCCTGCGGGTGCGCGACCTGCCGCGCCTGCGCGACGTCGACACCGCCGCCGACGCCCACGCGGTCGCCGCGCTGGCCCCGCACGGCCGCTTCGCGGCGCGGCTGGCCCGGTGCACGGCGGACCGGGAGCGGGGCGGAGGGCAGGACGAGGGTGAGGACGCGCGGCCCGCCACGCAGCCGGTCACAGGGCAGGGCGCGCGGCCGTCGCCCGGCGCCGGGTCGCCCCCGGGCGGGGAGCGGGGCTCGCACGCGGCTTCCCGGTCCGCCGCGGAACCGGCCTCTCGTCCGGCCGACCGCCGATGAGCACCCCGTCCGCCACCTCCGTGCCCGGCCGGCCCCCCATGAGCACCCCGTCCACCCTCGCCTGGGCGGCCGCCGACCCCTACGACGCCGCCCTGCGCGCCGGTCACGGCCCGCTGTTCCTGCGGCGGGCCGACGGATGGCTGCTGCCGTTGGAGGTGGAGCGCTGGTGCGCCCGGGCCGACACGGTCGACCAGGACGTGCTCGACCGGTGCGAGGGGACCGTGCTGGACGTGGGGTGCGGGCCCGGGCGGCTCGTGGCGGAACTCGCCGGGCGAGGCCGGGCCGCTCTCGGAATCGACGTCAGCGAGGCCGCCGTGGAGCACACCGTACGGCTCGGGGGACAGGCGCTGCGGCGCTCGGTCTTCGAGCCGCTGCCCGGCGAGGGACGCTGGGGCACCGTCCTGCTCATGGACGGCAACATCGGCATCGGCGGCGACCCGCGCGCCCTGCTGGACCGGGTGGCACGACTGCTGCGCCCCGGCGGCCTGCTGATCGCCGAGACCGCCGAGGCGGACGTCGACGAACGCGTGCGCGTCCACCTCACCGACGCCCGCACCGCCACCGGTGACCCCTTCCCCTGGGCGCGGCTCGGCACCCGCGCCCTGCTGCGGTACAGCCGGGGCTGGGAGCGGGCCGGTCAGTGGACCGTCGGCGGCCGGCGCTTCGCCGCGCTGCGCACCCTCAGCAGCCGCAGCGCCAGCAGCAGCGCCGAGCCGCCGAAGAGGACGGCGGTGATCAGCAGCCAGCGGCCGGCGAACACGTCCGCGGGCAACCCGGTGCCGAACCGGTAGCGCTCCTCCACCCTGCCGCTGATCAGCGGAAACCACACGAGCAGCAGCAGCCCCGACAGAGCCGCCGGGACGCGCACGTACAGCACCCACTCCCGGCGCCGGACCGCCCCGAGCCCCCGGACGACCGCCCGGTCCAGGGCCGCGTACAGCGGCAGCAGCACGAAGTCGTGCAGCAGGGCCGCCCCCACGAACCACAGGGCCACGCCGAGCCAGTCGCCGGCTAGAAGACGTACCCCCGCGTAGGCGGCGAGCGCGAACGAGCAAGCCAGGAGCAGCAGCTGCAGGGGGCTGCCGAGGGGGAGGCGTCCTCGCATCACAGTTCTCCGAACGTCATCCGGGCCACCCACTTGGTGTTCAGCACACCGGGCGCCGCGGGCACGATGATCCGGGCCGGGTAGCCGTGGTCGGGGGACAGTTCCTCGCCGTTGACGTACAGGGCGAGCAGGGAGCGCGGGTCGGCCACCTGGTTGGCGCGCAGGGCGGCCTTCCGGAAGGCCCCGCGCCGCTGGAGCGACTCGACGAACACGTCCGGCGGGTCGTCCTCGTACCCGGCGAGGGCCGCCAGGTCGCGCAGCCGCACCCCGCGCCACCACTGGTCCGACGTGGACCAGCCCTCCACGCAGGCGATGGGCAGCGCCGCGCTGTGCAGCGGGAGTTCCGCCAGCTGGGCGCGGCTGAGACGGATCGTGCCCGCGCGTCCCGTCACGACGAGCCGCCAGGCGTCCCGGTCCGTCTCGGCCGCGTCGATCCCGGCGTACGCGGCGGTCTTGTTGATCTGGAAGCCGTTCGGGCCGCTGCCGGGTTCCGCGCCGCCGTGCGGGGCGAGCAGGGCGGTGCGCCGCAGCAGGCCGTCGAAGTTCTGCCCCACCGTCGTGGCGAACAGCAATAGCGAGCCGCCCCCGACGAACCACAGGGCACCCCGCCGGGACACGGTCGGCTCGGCGGGCCGCGGGGACACCAGGTCGTCCCGCTCCTCCCGCTCCCCCTGCTGCCCTCGCTCCTCCTGCTCCGCTCGTTCCGACCGCTCCTCCCGCATCTGACGCAGATTGCGCAGTGCCGTCGGCATCTTCAGCAGCGCGTGAGTCACGAAGGCGCCGAAGAACACCCAGGCGCCGTAGAAGTGCAGGGGGTAGAAGGAGCCCGGGAAGACGTAGTCCAGCTGGACGTTGAGCACCCCGGTCACGAACTCGAAGAGCCCGCCGCCGACCAGCAGGAGCAGCGAGACCCGCTCCAGGGCGTGCGCGAGCGAGCGGGCCGGCGGCAGGGCGAAGAGCCTCGGCACGACGGACCACAGCTTGGCCAGCAGGACGGGGATCAGCGCGATGCCGAGGGTGACGTGGACGCCCTGGTTGAGCCGGTACAGCCAGTGCGGGTTCGTCGGCCAGTCGAAGAGGTAGAAGCCGAGGAGGCCCTTGTCCGGGGTCTTGTCGTTCACCGGCGACAGGTCCGGGTTGTAGGCGGCGTACGAGACCAGTCCCGTCACGAACAGCACCGTGATGCCGGCCAGCAGGACGAGGCCCAGCACCGAGGTGAACCGGGGGCCGCGCAGGGGGCTGCGCCAGAAGCCGGGGGACGTGGGAAGCCGCGGTTCGCGTGGATCGTCTCGCATGAGCCGACGGTAGGCCGGGGTCACCCCGCTCAGGGGTGCCCGACCCATGACGAAACGCTGACATCGGGCCCGGACGGCGGTCCGTGACCGGCCGGGCGGCCTAGCGTTCCGGTGTGATCCGCACCCCGCCCTCCCCGGCCCCCTCACCGGCCCCGCCCCCAGCCCCGTCACCGGCCCGCTCCCCGGCACGCTCCCGAGGCGCGCGGCGCGACCTGTACGCCGCAGGGGCCGCCGTCCTGCTCGTGACGGCGGCCGTGCTGGTCGGCCGCCGCATCCAGGACACCAGCCGCACGCTGTTCGTCGACTGGCCGCCGCTGCTGGCGTCCTGGGGGCCGCACCTGGGACCCGGCACTCCGGCGGCCGTCCTGGTGGCGATCGCCACGGTGGCGTACGGCCCCGCCCTCGCGGCCCGGCTCCGCTGGCGGACCCTGCTGCCGGTGGCGTGGGGCGCCTCGACGGCGTGGACCCTTTCCCTCGCCCTCATCGACGGCTGGCACCGGGGCATCGCCGTCCGGCTCACCACCCGCTACGAGTACCTCCAGGTCATCGACCGCTTCCACGACATCCCGGCGGCGCTGCGGGGCTTCACCGGGCACATCCTCCTCGACTCCCCCGACAACTGGCCCGCCCACATCGCCGGCCACCCGCCGGCCGCCACGCTCACCTTCGTGCTGCTCGACCGGATCGGGCTGCGGGGCGGGGGCTGGGCCGGGATGTGGTGCATCACCGTCGGCGCGACGGCCTGCGTGGCCGTGCTCGTCACGGTCCGCCTCCTGGCCGGCGAGACACTCGCCCGCAGGGCGGCCCCCTTCCTCGTCCTGGCCCCGGCGGCCGTGTGGATGGGCACCTCGGCCGACGCGTACTTCGCGGCGGTGGCGGCGTGGGCGGTGGCGCTGCTGGCGCTGGCGGTGACCGGGCGGTCCCTGTGGTGGGCGGGGGGCTCCGGGCTGCTGTTCGGCCTGACCTGCTACTTGTCGTACGGCCTCACGCTCGTCGCGTCGATCGGGGCCGCGGTCCTCGTGCTCGGCCGGCACGGGATCCGGGAACGGCCCGCGTTGCTGGTGCCGCTGCTCGCCGGACTCGCCGTGGTCCCGGCGGCGTTCACACTCGCCGGGTTCGACTGGTGGGAGGCCTACCACCTGCTGGTCACGCGTTACCACCAGGGCGTGGGCGGCGTCCGCCCCTACGGCTACTGGGTGTGGGCCAACCTGGCCTGCACGGTGTTCGTCACGGGACTGGCGACGGCGGCAGGCCTGCGGCGGACGGGCGCCGTGCTGGTCCGGCGGCGCGCGCGGCCGGGCGGCGAGGTCCGGCTCGCGTTCCTCGTGTCCGCGGCGCTCCTCGCCCTGCTGGTCGCCGACCTGTCCGGCATGAGCAAGGCGGAGACGGAACGCATCTGGCTGCCCTTCGCGCTGTGGCTGCTCCCGGCCTGCGCGCTCCTCCCCCGGCCACGCGCCTGGCTCACCGCCCAGGCGGTGCTCGCCCTGCTCCTCAACCACCTTCTGCTCACCGGGTGGTGACCGCTTCCTGGGAGAAGCCCGGTGACCCACGGACATGGGAACGCCACACAGGGGCATTCGAAGGTGCGAGGCAAAAAAAGTAAAGGAGCGTGCGGCCCGTTCGGTCCATGCAACCGACAACTGGGAGTATCCAATGGCGAGTTACGGCAGTTCCTCTGCCGCGTCCTCCGGATCGCGCACCAACGGCCTGGCGATCGCAAGCCTCTGCTGCGGCATCGTCGGGCTGTTCTTCCTGAACATCATCCTGGGACCGCTGGCCATCGTCTTCGGTGCCATCGCCCGGCGCCAGGCAGCGGTCAAGAACGGCGCCGGAATGGCGAAGGCCGGCATCATCCTCGGCGTCGTCGACGTGGTCCTCTGGCTCGTTCTGCTGCTTGTCGCAGCCAACAACGGTGGATTCAGCTGGTACGTGGGCGGCTAGCCGCCGCCTGGACCGAAGCAGAGGTGCGGGTGGGCACCGGCAGGAGCCGGATGTCCCCCGCCCCTCTCGCCGGTCCGGCTCCCGCCGGGCGCCCTCACCGCCGCGGTCGGCGCGCCGCACGCCGAGCAACCCCAGGCGGGAGGCCCCGGGCCGGGTCTGGCGGGTCACCGTGAACTGACCCGGGGCATCCCTCCGCAGATCCTGACGGAGCGCGGACTGTCCGCCGCCGCACGGGACATCGCCGGGCGCTGCCCGATCCCCGCGGACCTCGACCTCGACCTCCCCGGCCGCCTTCCGGTCACCGTCGAGCAGACGGCAGAAGCTCGGCCTCCCCCCGTCGGCCCCCGACGACCACCGCCGCGTCCTGGCGGTCCTGGCCTACCTGCGGGCCTGACCCCGAGCCCGGCAGGACGGAGATCTCCAGCCTCGCTCCCGGGTGTGAAGCAGCCCCGTGCCGCTAAGGTTCGAGCGACCGGCACGAGACGGGGGGTCGTGAGCGTGACGGGCATACGCAGGGATCTGCTCGGGTGGTGGGAGCGGGGCCGGGACCTGTCAGCGGCCAATCCGCTCTTCGTCGACATCGGCATCGCCCTGCTCGTGCAGTGCGCCATGACCATGCCCTTCGTGGTGCCCCGTGCGGCCGGGCTGCCGCCGGCGACCTGGGGCGCCTACGCGCTGAGCACCCTCACCGTCCTGCCCTTGGTGTGGCGGCGGCGCGCTCCCCTCGCCATGCTGTTCGCGGTGCTGGCGGCCAACGCGCTGTACCGGCTGACCCTGGACGGGCCCGGGCAGCCCCTGCCGTACACCGGGCTCGTCGTGGTGTACACCATCGCCGCCCTGTCGCCCCCGCGGAAGCGGGCCGCCGCCGCGCTGGTACTGGTCGTCGCCGTGCCCGGAGGCGTGTGGCTCAACACCGGCACCGCGCGGGAACTGACCTTCTCCTGTTTCGTGTTCGCCGCCGCCTACGTCTTCGGGCGGCTGACCGACGCCCGGCAGCGCACGCACCGCGTCGAGGCCGAGCAGGCCGCCGCCCGCGAACGGGCCCGGATCGCAAGGGAGATGCACGACATTCTCTCCCACGCGGTGAGCCTGATGATCGTGCAGGCGGAGGCCGGACCGGTTGCGGTACGGGCGGCGCCCGAGCGGGCCGAGGCCGCCTTCGACGCCATCTCCGCGACCGGGCGGGACGCCATGACGCAGTTGCGCCGGATGCTGGGGGTGCTGCGGGACGGCGGCGAACCCGGCGGCTCCCCGCGCGCACCCCAGCCGGGCCTCGCCGAACTGCCCGTCCTCCTCGACCGGGTGCGCGGCAGTGGACTCGACGTCGGGTACGAGACGGCCGGGGCCGTCCGGCCGGTGTCGGGCCCGGTCGGCGCCACCGTCTTCCGCGTCGTCCAGGAGGCCCTCACCAACACCGTCCGGCACGCCCGCGCGCATACCGTGTCCGTCCAACTGGCCTACACGACAGATACTTTGGAGGTACGGGTGACCGATGACGGGCGGGGTCCGCGACCCGGGCGCGGTGCTGGCGGGCACGGTCTCGCCGGGATGCGGGAGCGGGCGGCGGCCCACGGGGGCAGCGCGGTCGCCGGGCCGAGAGCGGACGGACCCGGCTTCGAGGTGCGGGTGCGGATTCCCGTACCGGCCGCCGCCGTGGAGGCGGGGCGGTGACCCTCCGTGTCGTCGTCGCGGACGACCAGGAGCTCGTGCGCAGCGGCTTCGCGATGATCCTGGACGTGCAGCCGGACATCGAGGTCGTCGCTGAGGCGGCTGACGGGGCCGAGGCCGTCGACGCGGTGCGGCGGCACGCGCCGCAGGTGGCACTGCTCGACATCCGGATGCCGCGCCTGGACGGTATCGAGGCCTGCCGTGCGATCAGCGCGGCGGGCGGCTGCCGGACCGTCATGCTGACGACCTTCGACTCCGACGAGTACGTCTACGAGGCGCTGCACGCGGGCGCGAGCGGCTTCCTGCTCAAGGACGTCCGCCGGGACGATCTCGTGCACGCGGTCCGGGTCGTCGCCCGGGGCGACTCGCTGCTCGCCCCCTCCGTGGCCCGGCGCCTGGTGGAGCAGTACACCCGGCCCGCCGCCCGGCCCCGGCGGCCCGATCCCCGCCTGGAGGTGCTGACCGCACGGGAGCGCGAGACGCTGCTGCTGCTCGCGCGCGGCCTGTCGAACGCCGAGATCGCCGCCGAGCTGGTCGTCAGCGACCACACGGTCAAGACCCATGTCGGCAACGTGCTCGCGAAGCTGGGCCTGCGGGACCGGATCCAGGCCGTGATCTGCGCGTACGAGACCGGCCTCGTCGCGGCCGGGGATCCCCCGCCCGGGGGAGCGGGGCAGGCCGGCTCCTCCCCCGCGTCGGCGAGGAACTGACCGGCCGGGACCGCCCGCGCGGGCGATCCGCACGGCGTCGCCGGTCCGGAGGATGGAGACGTCCACAACACCGGTCCTACGCAACGGAGTTGTCCGTGAACATCCGTATCAGCCTGCTCGCCGCACTCGCCGCGCTCGTCGCAGGAGGGGTGGCGGGGCCGTCCGCGCTGCCAGCCGCCGCCTCCGCCCCGGCCCCGCCCGCCGCCCCGGCCCCGCCCGCCGTCGCGGCCGCCCAGTCCCCGAACCCCGCCCTGGAAGCCGCCGTCGCCGGCCTCCCCTCCGCCGACGCGACCGCGGCACTCGTGCGGGTCGGGGGCACGGAGGGCGTCTGGCGGGGCAGCTCCGGCGTGCACGATCTGCGGACCGGTCGTCCGGCCGATCCGGCCGCCCGGTTCCGCGCCGGGTCCGTGACCAAGGTCTTCACCGCCGCCGTCGCCCTGCAACTGGCCGCCGAGGGCCGCCTGGACCTGGACCGCGGCGCCCGGTCCTACCTTCCGGAGCTGATCCCGGCGTCGTACGGGGACGTCACCGTCCGGCAGCTGCTCAACCACACGCACGGCATCCCGGCCCCCGACTTCCCCGGCAGCACGGTCGAGGAGTGGTACGCCGGCCGCTTCCAGGTCCACGACCCGCGGGACATGGTCCGCTCGGCGACGTCGAAGAAGCGCGAGTTCGCGCCGGGCGAGCGGCAGCACTACCTCAACATCGGGTACACGATCGCCGGTCTCCTCATCGAGCGCGTCACCGGTGACACGTACGAGCGTCAGGTCGCGCGCCGGGTGCTCCGGCCGCTGGGGCTGCGGGACACCTGCTTTCCCGGGACGAACCCGCGCATCACCGGGCCGCACAACCACGGCTACCAGGTGATGCGGCTGGACGACGGGACGACCGGGCTGCGCGACGTGTCCGTGTGGGGGGCGACGGACGCGTGGGCGGCCGGGGACATCATCTCCACGACGGCGGACCTGGAACGATTCACCAGGGCCCTGTTCCAGGGGCGGATCGTGCGCGGGCCGCTGCTGCGGGAGATGTTCACGCTGCCGAAGGTGAAGGACGTCGGCAGCGGCAGGCCCGCCGCCTACTCCGTCGGGCTGTCGATGAAGGTCCTGGGCGGGCGCGAGGTGTGGGGCAAGACGGGCGGGCGTTGGGGATACAGCACGGCCATCGCCTCCACCCCGAACGGCTCCCGCACCCTCGTCTACAGCGTCAACTCCACGGACGCCAAGGGCCAGGGCATGAACAAGGTGGCGGAGAACATCATGGTGGCGGTGTACGGCAGGCCGTAGCGGGCGCCGTCACGCCGGGGCGTCCGCCCGGCGGCCGATCGGCAGGCCGCCGGCCACCGTCGTGAGGGACAGCCGCAGCGCCCGGTGGATGTGGGTGCGCACGGTCCGCTGGCTGGGCGTGCGGTAGTCGGCGATCCCCGTGCCGGACCGGCCTTGCGCGGCCAGGGCCATCACCTGAGCATTCGCGGGCGGTGGGGTCGGCGAGATTTTCCGGGCCATCCGCCATCCCCTGTGCTACCGTCGGTCGTGTTGCAGTTTTGGTTCCCAGAGACTTCGAGTGCTCTATCGACCTCCGTCGACGAGCACTCTTTTTTGTTTCCGAGGATTCTCGGATCTCTCCTTAGGGTGATCATCACAGCGACTACGGGCCCGCAAGGTGCGGGCCCTGAGTACTGCCCATAAGGGAGATTCATATGGCTACCGGCACCGTGAAGTGGTTCAACTCGGAAAAGGGCTTCGGCTTCATCGAGCAGGAGGGCGGCGGTCCCGACGTCTTCGCCCACTACTCGAACATCGCCACCTCCGGCTTCCGTGAGCTTCAGGAAGGCCAGAAGGTGACCTTCGACGTCACGCAGGGCCAGAAGGGCCCGCAGGCCGAGAACATCGTTCCCGCCTGACGCTGACGCGTTCTGCCCTGACCGGGGCCCGCACCCCTGCGGTGCGGGCCCCGGCTCGTTTCCCCCATTCCGGCTCGCTCTTGCGAATCCTGCGGCCCTCCGGCGCCGCCGCGCATTCCCCGATACGTGCCGCATCGAGGAAGGTTCCCCATGGACCGCACGGCTCGCAGGAACAACGGCACCACCCGCTCCCGCACCAACGGGTCCCGGTCTCGTAAGACCGGAGGCCAGAACACCGCCTCCCGTCAGGCGAACGGCGGCCACAGCGGGCGACGCCCCGCCCCCAGCCGCGAATTCGCCCCGCCCGCCACGCTCACCCCGGCGCTCCCCGCCGTCGAGGCGTTCGCCGAACTCGACCTGCCCGAGCGGCTGCTGACCGCGCTCAGCGCCGAGGGGCTGACCGCGCCGTTCCCGATCCAGGCCGCGACGCTGCCCAACTCGCTGGCCGGCCGGGACGTCCTGGGCCGCGGGCGCACCGGATCGGGCAAGACGCTCGCCTTCGGCCTCGCCCTGCTGGCCCGAGTCGACGGGCAGCGCGCCGAGGCCCGGCAGCCCCTGGCGCTCGTCCTCGTGCCGACGCGCGAACTGGCCCAGCAGGTCACCGACGCCCTCACTCCCTTCGCCCGGGCGCTGCGGCTGCGGCTCACCACGGTGGTCGGCGGCCTGCCGATCGGCCGCCAGGCGAACGCGCTGCGCGCCGGTGCCGAGGTCGTCGTCGCCACGCCCGGCCGGCTCAAGGACCTCATAGACCGGGGCGACTGCCGGCTGGACCAGGTCGCCGTCACCGTGCTCGACGAGGCCGACCAGATGACCGACATGGGCTTCATGCCGCAGGTGACCGCCCTGCTCGACCAGGTGCGGCCCGGGGGCCAGCGGATGCTGTTCTCGGCCACCCTGGACCGCAACGTCGACCGGCTGGTCCGCACGTACCTCCACGATCCCGTGGTGCACTCCGTCGACCCCTCCGCGGGCGCCGTCGCCACGATGGATCACCACCTGCTGCACGTCGAGGACGACGACAAGCACGCCACCACGACCCGGATCGCCGCCCGCGACGGACGCGTGATCATGTTCCTGGACACCAAGCACGCCGCGGACCGGCTGGCCAAGAAGCTGCTGGCGGCCGGCGTGCGCGCCATGGCCCTGCACGGGGGGAAGTCCCAGTCCCAGCGCACCCGGACCCTGGCCCGGTTCAAGGACGGCCAGGTCACGGTGCTGGTGGCCACCAACGTCGCCGCCCGCGGCATCCACGTCGACAACCTCGACCTGGTCGTCAACGTGGACCCGCCCGGCGACCACAAGGACTACCTGCACCGCGGCGGCCGTACGGCCCGCGCCGGCGAGTCCGGCACCGTCGTCACGCTGGTCCTGCCCCACCAGCGCCGCGAGATGACCCGGCTGATGGCCGACGCCGGCATCACCCCGCAGATCACCCGGGTCCGCTCGGACGAGGGCGAACTGAGCCGCATCACCGGTGCCCAGGAGCCGTCCGGCGTGCCCGTGGTCCTCACCCCGCCGGCCGAGGCGAACCGCCCCGCGCGCACCGGCTCCGCCCCGGGCGGCCGTCGGGGCAGGCCCTCGCGGGGCCGCCGCCGCTGAACCGCTCCGGGCTCTGCGCGTTCGGCGCCGGCCGCAGCACCGTGCCCTCTCCGTCCGCCGGAAGCGGCAGGGAGCCGTCCGGGGCTGCGGCGGGACCGGCGAAACGAGACGCCGGGCCGGGACCGCCCTCGGCGACGAGGGACGGGCGGGGCCGTGCGGGGTGCCCGGGGGACGTCCGATCGTCAGGTCCCCGGCGTCGAGCCGGACCTCACCGCCCCCGCCCCGGCGCCGCCGTGCTCCCCCGCCGTACCAGCCGCGTGGGCACCAGCGTGGTCCCGTGCTCCGCCCCGGCCTCCCGCATCTTGCTCAGCACTCCCTCCACGCACAGCCGCCCCACCTCGGCGAAGTCCTGGTGGATCGTGGTGAGGGGCGGGAGGAAGGACGCGGACTCGGGGATGTCGTCGAAGCCGACGACGCTGATGTCGTCGGGGACGCGGCGGCCGCGTTCGTGCAGGGCGCGGAGCAGGCCCAGTGCCATCTGGTCGTTGGCGGTGAAGACGGCCGTGCAGTCCGGCTCGCCGGCCAGGCGCAGGCCCGCCCGGTAGCCGGACTCCGCCGACCAGTCGCCGCGGACCAGGGGCGGCGGGGTCCGGCCCGCCCCGGTGAGGGTGTCGCGCCAGGCGTTGGCGCGGCGCTGGGCGGCGAAGGAGCCCTCCGGACCGGCCAGGTGCCACACCGTCTCGTGGCCGAGGTCCAGGAGATGGCGTACGGCGTCCCGGGCGCCGCCCGCCTGGTCGGTGTCGACCACGGTGTAGCGGTCGCCCGCGTCCGAGTCGGCCACGACGACCTGTACTCCCGGCGGCAGCGAGACCGTCGCCGCGTCGAGCAGGTGGATCTCCATGATGACGATGACGGCGTCCACGGCGAGTTCGCCGAGGCGGGAGAAGGCGCCGTTCACCTCGTCCTGGGTCGGGACGGCCACGGGCAGCAGCGTGACGGCGTAGCCGTGCTGGGCCGCCGAGGTGGCGATGGCCTCCAGGGTGCGGATGTTGCCCATGGTGGAGAGGGAGAACGTGATCACGCCGAGGGTGCGGAACTCGCCCCGTCGGAGGGCCCGTGCGGCGCTGTTGGGGCGGTAGCCCAGTTCCCGCATCGCGGCCAGGACCTGCCGACGGGTGTCCTCGGTGACCCCGGGGAAGCCGTTGGAGACGCGGGAGACCGTCTGGGAGGAGACACCGGCGAGCTGCGCGACGTCGGCCATGGACGCGCCCTGGCGGGGGCGGGCCGCACGCCTTCTCGTACGGCTCGTCCCCTCGGCTTCTCTCTCACCGTCCACTGTGCCCACCTGCCCCTCGCTCCCCTCGCCGCGCGACCGGCGCAATTTTCGGTCCGGAACGACTCCTTGACCCCTGAGATTCGGACAGTGTAGACATCCCGCCAGTGGATGTTTACGTAAACATCGCCGGTCGAAATCGTACGAGAAGGCACCGAACCGCACCAGAAGCCCGCACCAGTCGCACCACGCAGTCCCCGATCTCTGCGCCCCGCCGGGACGCGCGGCACGCAGAAGAGCTGGAGTACTCGAGATGGCACACCGCACCCGTAAGAGAAGGCTCCTCGGGGCCATCGGCGTCACCGCCGTGGCGACCGGAACCCTCCTGGCCACGACGACCCTGCCGGCCGCGCACGCCGACACCACGGCGCAGGCGGCCGGGGTCACCGTCCGCCCCGACCCCTCCTACAAGCAGGAGAGGTTCGAGGGCTGGGGCACCAGCCTGGTGTGGTTCGCCAACGCCACCGGCGACTACCCGCCCGCGGTACGCGAGAAGCTCTACAAGCTCCTGTTCGGCGACGAGGGCCTCGCCCTGAACATCGCCCGCTACAACATCGGCGGCGGCAACGCCCCGGACGTCAAGGACTACCTGCGCGCGGGCGGCGCGGTCGAGGGCTGGTGGAAGGCCCCGGCGGGCACCACCCGCGAGGACGTCGACTGGTGGGACGCGCAGGACCCGCGCGACTGGAACAGACACGCCGACAAGACGCAGCGCTGGTGGGTCGACCGCATCAAGAAGGACATCACCCACTGGGAGACCTTCAGCAACTCCCCGCCCTGGTTCATGACCGAGAGCGGCTACGTCTCCGGCGGGTTCGACTCGAGCAAGGACCAGCTGAAGCCCGAGTCCGTCGAGGACTTCGCCAAGTACCTGGTGGGCGCGACCGAGCGGCTGGAGAAGGCGCACGGCATCGAGGTCGACACGCTCGACCCGTTCAACGAGCCGAACACCCCCTACTGGGGCACCAGGCTCGGCCCCGACGGCGAGCCGACCGGCGGCCGTCAGGAGGGCGCCCACATGGGCCCCGAGCTCCAGCAGAAGGTGCTCCGCGCGCTGGCCCCGGTCCTGGAGAAGTCCAGGTCGGACGCGGAGATATCCGCGATGGACGAGACGAACCCCGGCACGTTCGCCACCAACTGGAACTCCTACCCCCAGGACGTACGCGACCTGGTCGCCCAGATGAACGTCCACACCTACGGCACCGGCCAGCGCACCACGGTCCGCGACCTCGCCAAGGCCGCCGGCAAGCCGCTGTGGATGAGCGAGGTCGAGGGCGACTGGGGCGACGGCCAGAGCTTCACGGACATGCGGCCCGGCCTCGGCCTCGCCCAGCGCATCGTCGACGACCTGCGCGAACTGGAGCCCCGCGCCTGGGTGTTCTGGCAGCCGGTCGAGGACTACGACAACATGAAGCCGGGCGGCGAGTCCGCGAAGGGCGGCAACTGGGGGGAGATCCAGCTCCCGTTCAGCTGCACGTCCGAGGACACGCTCAAAACCTGCCCGATCTACACGAACACCAAGTTCGACACGGCCCGCAACTTCACGCACTTCATCAAGCCCGGCGACCGGCTGATCAAGACGGACGACACCTCCAGCACGGCGGCGATCTCCCGCAAGGGGGGCGCGGCGACCGTCGTCCACGTCAACAGCGCCACCGAGTCCCGCGAGGTCACCCTCGACCTGTCGAAGTTCGGCCGGGTCTCCTCACGCGCCACCGTCACCCCCGTGGTGACCAGCGCCGACGGCAAGCTGGAGAAGCAGAAGGCGGTCCGGGTCTCCGGCAAGCAGGCCACGGTCACCGTGCCCGCCCAGTCGGTGACGTCCCTCCTCGTCAAGGGCGTGTCCGGCGTCGCCAAGGACGCGGCCGAGCTGAGGAAGGGCCACACCTACCGGCTGACCGGCGTCCAGAGCGGCAAGGACCTCACCCTCGCCGGCAACGGCACGGGCCTGGTCATCAAGAGCGCCGACGCCGCCGACCCCAGCGGTCAGCAGTGGCGGGTGGAGCGGATCCGCGGCACCGACAACCGCAAGCGGTACGTCCTCACCGAGACGGCCTCGGACAAGCGCCTGGCGGTCCGCGACGGTGCGCTGGTGGCGGAGCCGGACGAGGGCCGGCGCGACAGGGCCACCGAGTGGATCATGTCGACGACCGGCGACGGCACATGGACCCTCGTCAACGCCGCGACCGGCCAACTGCCCGACGTCTCCGGCCAGTCGACGAACGACGGCGCCCCGGTCGGCGTGTGGCAGCCGAACTCCGGCGCCAACCAGCGCTGGAAGGTGACGGAGGTGACGGGCGGCTAGCCTCCGTACCGGGCCCACCGAACGCCCCCGCCCCTGCTGCCGTGTCCCGGCGGCGGAGGCGGGGGCGTCTTCGATGTCCCTTCGTCCGCCACGCAGCCACGGTACGCCGCCATGACGGCGCATCAGGGGCGCTTGCTAACGGAGACGGGTGCCAGGGGGCCGGTACGCCGCCGCCACCCGCTCCCGGAACGGCCGCCGGTCCACCGCCTGCGCCACCTCCGTCAGCAACGCGGCCAACGGCATCGAAAGCTCCGCGTCCAGCTCGGCCATCGCCGCCCGCGTGGCCTCCCACTCCGCCTCGATCCGCGGCAGCAGGGCGCGGGCCTTCGGCGTGAGGCCGATCAGGCGGCGCCGGGCGTCCTGCGGGTCGGGCGTGTGGGTGACCAGGCCCGCGCGGGCCATCTGGGCCGCCGTCTGGCTCGCGGCGGAGTGCGTGACCCCCACGGCGGCGGCCACCTCGCGCACGGACAGGGGGCCTTCGGCCAGGAGGGCCCTTACGACGGGGGAGAACCGGGGCCGGTACTCCGCGAGGCCCTGCTCCTCGTAGATGCCGGCCACGTCGCCGTCGAGCAGTTCGAGGACGTGGCGCAGCAGGGTGCCTACGGCGGCGGGATCCGGGTGAGCGCTCATCCTGTTAATCTAACAGCGCTGTTACATCTCATGCGGGGGAGGCATGTCACCCATGGCCGAGCTCCATCCCCCGGTCGAACCGTACGAGCGCGGCATGCTCGACGTCGGCGGCGGCAACCACGTCTACTGGGAGACCTGCGGCAACCCCGAGGGCAAGCCCGCCCTGGTGCTGCACGGCGGGCCGGGATCCGGGGCGGGGCCGTCCTGGCGGCGGCTGTTCGACCCGGCGGCGTACCGCATCGTGCTGTTCGACCAGCGCGGGTGCGGCCGGAGCACACCCGACGCCGCCGACCCGCGGACCTCGCTCGCCGCCAACACCACGCACCACCTCATCGCCGACATCGAGCGGCTGCGGCGGCACCTCGGCATCACGAACTGGCTGGTCCTGGGCGGCTCCTGGGGCGTGACCCTCGCGCTGGCCTACGCCGAGCGGTACCCGGACCACGTCACCGAGCTGGTCCTCCTCAGCGTCACCAGCACCACCCGCCGCGAGGTGGAGTGGGTCACCCGGGACATGGGGCGCGTCTTCCCCGAGGAGTGGGCGCGGTTCCGGGACGCCGTACCGGAGGAGGAGCGCGACGGCAGCCTGGTGGACGCGTACGCCCGGATGCTCGCCGACCCCGACCCGGCCGTACGGGAGCGGGCCGCGCGGGAGTGGTGCCGGTGGGAGGACGTGCACGTCTCCACCCACCCGGGGCACCGGCCCGACCCCCGCTACGAGGACCCGCGCTTCCGCTTCCGCTTCGCCCGCCTGGTCACGCACTACTGGCGGCACGCCGCCTTCCTGGACGACGGGGCGCTCCTGCGCGACGCCGGCCGGCTCACCGGCACCCCCGGCGTGCTGATCCACGGCCGGCTGGACATCAGCGGGCCCCCGGACATCGCCTGGCAACTGGCCCGAGTGTGGCCGGACGCGGAGCTGGTGCTGATCGGCGGGGAGGGGCACGGGCTGTCGGGAGACGCGACGACGGACGCCCTGCTGGCGGCGACGGACCGCTTCCGGCCTGCGACGCCCGGGCGGGACGTGCGGTGACCTCCCGGGCGGGGTGCGGGTGATCTCCCGGGCGGGGTGCGGGTGATCTCTCGGGTCCACTCGGGTGAACTGGAGGGATCGGCACCCTCTTTGGCCCGGCGGAGCCACGAGGCCGGTACCGGTCGGTCGTCGTAGGCAGTGGTGGGAGCGGTGCGGGTCAGCCGTACGGCCGAGGCGGAAAACCGCCCCGGTGCATGAGCCCCGGCCGTTCCAACGGTGAACGACTCGGCAACTACCGTCGGGGACCGGGGAGATGCGGTGGAAGGAGTTGCCGCATCCGGCTGCACACCCCCTCGGATTGGGCTAGACATGCGGCGGAACACGCCGACATCGGGACGCGCCGGCCCGCGCATCCCGCCCAAGGGGGAACAGGAAGAGTGACCACACACGACCGCACTTCGCGCCACTCCGGCTCCGGAGAGCGCAGACGCGTCCCACGGCTCAGAATCGCCCTGGCCACCGCGGCCGCCTTCGTCGTCGCCGGGAGCGGGGTCCAGGCGACGGCCGCGCAGCCGGCCGGGGCGTCGACGCAGCCTCCCGTACCGAACCTGACCTGGTCCGACTGCCAGGGCGGCTTCGAGTGCGCGGACGCCGACGTGCCGCTGGACTACCGCGACCCGCGGGGCAAGACCATCACCCTCGCGGTGATCCGCAAGAAGGCCCCTGACCAGGGCAGGAAGAGGGGCACCCTCTTCCTCCAGCCGGGAGGACCGGGCAGCTCGGGCGTCGACTTCGTCCGCGGCAACTACGCCGACCTGCCCGCCGAGTTGCGCGACTCCTTCGACGTCTTCGGGTACGACGTACGGGGCGTCGCCCGCAGCTCGCAGGTCGAGTGCTGGGACGACGCGACGTACAACAACGCCATCAGGGCCGCCAAGGGCGTGCCCGGCCCGGAGGCCTACGCCTCCGCCGTCCGCCAGGGCGCCGAGTTCGACCAGGCCTGCCAGGACCGGGCGGGCGAGCTGCGGCCGTATGTCGGCACCGAGTACGTCGCCCGCGACATCGACCTGTTGCGCGAGGCCCTCGGGGAAAGCCAACTCACCTATTACGGACGTTCGTTCGGCAGCTACATCGGCACCGTCTACGCCGCCCTGTTCCCCCAGCGCGTCCGCGCACTGGCGCTCGACGGCGCGTACGACCCGAAGCACTACGCGAACCGGCCCTACGCCTACGACCGGTCCCAGTACCTGGCCCTGGACGGCGCGGTGAGCCGCTTCCTCGACTGGTGCGAGGCGGACCAGTCGACGTGCGGGTTCGGCGACGGCGACCCGCGGGCCGCGTTCGAGAAGCTCAAGGCCGGCCTCGACGCCAACCCCGTACCGACCGCGAACGGTGGTCAGGCGAACGGCTACACCCTCGTCTACCGCCTCCTGTTCAACATCAACGAGGGCAAGGTCATCTGGCCCTCCCTCGGCGAGGCCCTGCGCAAGGCCCAGCAGCGCGACAACACCTCGTTCCTGCTGCGGCCGCCGTCCCCGGCCAGCTACGACTTCCTCAACCCGAACATCGCGGTCGAGTGCGTCGACCGGGACTACCCGCGCAGCCCGGCCCTGCTGAAGCGGCAGGTCACCACCAACGCCAAGCTGGCCCCGCTGCTCGGCCCGGCCCTGGCGTACGGCCCGCCGCTCTACGACCACCAGCACGCCACCACGTGCGCCCAGTGGACCGGCGAGAGGCCCAGCCGCTACGACGGCTCCTACCGGGCGAAGGGCTCCGCGCCGATCCTGGTCCTCGGCACCACCGGCGACCCGGACACCCCATACCAGGACGCCGTCGCCCTGGCCCGGCGGCTGGACAACGGCCGGCTGCTCACGTTCGAGGCCGAGGGGCACACCGCCTTCGGGCGCAGCGCCTGCGCGACGGACGCGGTGACCGGCTACCTGGTGGACCGGAAGGTCCCGGCCCGCGGCACGACCTGCGCGGACGAGACCCAGCCGCCGTCCGCCACCCCGAAGGCGGCCCCGGCGGGCACGACCCTCGGTGAGCTGCGCAACGGCGTCAACGAGCGGCTCGACCGCCTCGGCAGCACCCCGCGCTGATCACCCTGCGCTGATTCACCACCCCCGAACCCCGGACGTCCCGCACCGCGGCAGGCGTCCGGGGTTCCCGCGTCTTGCCCCCCCTTGCGGCGGCACTTACAACTCGCATCCGGCTGCTGCCCCTTCCCGCTGGTGGGGTTGTCCCCAGGGCCGGGGTCCACCGACCGGTGGACGGCAGGTTCAACCGAGTACCTCTGTCCGCCAACTGCCCAGCTCAGCAAGGCTTTTGGGCATGAACTCATTATCTGTGCGCGTGGCGCGATGGAGCGCGCGGCACCCCTGGCGGGCGATCGTCGGCTGGCTGATGTTCGTGGCGCTGTGTCTGGGCGCCGGCAGTGCGGTCGGCACGAACAGTGCGAAGACGGCGGACTACCGGGTCGGCGAGGCCGGCCGCGCCGAGGCGCTCGCCGCCGAGGCCCGTCTGGAGCGCGGGGCCGCCGAGCAGGTGCTGATCTCCTCCCGATCGGGCGGTGCCCTCGACGAGGGCGCCGCCCGGGCCGCCGCGGACGATCTGGCCGAGCGGATGCGGCGACTGCCGGAAGTGGCGGGCGTGGCGGCCCCGTTGCTTTCCGAGGACCGCCGGATCCTCATGGTCGAGGTGGCGCTGAAGGGCGAGGAGCGGGACGCGAAGGACAAGGTCGACGCGCTCGTGACGCAGACCTCGGCGGTGCAGAAGAGCCATCCCGGCCTGCTGCTGGAGGAGACCGGAAGTCCGTCCGTCAGCAAGGGGGTCGAACAGCAGCGCAGTGACGACCTGGCACTGTCCGAGGCGATCACCCTGCCGGTCACGCTGGTCACGCTGCTGGTGGTGTTCGGGTCGGTGACCATGGCCGGGGTGCCGTTGCTGCTGGCGCTGTCGTCGATCGCGGCGGCCGTGGGTCTGTCGATGGTCGTCTCACATCTGTCCCCCGACGCCGGTGTGGGCACGAACGTCATCCTGATGATCGGCCTCGCGGTAGGCGTCGACTACACGCTCTTCTACCTCAAGCGCGAACGGGAGGAACGGGCCCGCGCCGGCGGCCGGCTGGGTTCCGAGGCGCTGGTCGAACTGGCCGCCGCCACCTCGGGCCGGGCGGTGGTGGTCTCCGGGCTCGCGGTGGTCGCCTCCACGGCGACGCTGTATCTCGCCTCCGACGTGATCTTCTCCTCCCTGGCGACCGGCACGATCGTCGTCGTCCTGGTGGCCGTGGCGAGTTCGCTCACGGCGCTGCCCGCGCTGCTGGTCAAGCTCGGGCAGCGGGCCGAACGCAGGCCGGGGCGGCGGCCCCGGAGCGAGGGCGGCCGCGGCCGGGTCTGGAGCGCCCTGCTGCGGCCCGCCGCCCGGCATCCCCTGGCGACCCTGTGCGTCTCGGTCGTCGCGCTGCTCGCGCTCGTCGTCCCGCTGGCCGGGCTGAAGATCACGGAGATGAGCCGGGACACGCACTCCCGCGACATTCCCGCGATGAAGGTCTACGACCGGCTCAACGAGGCGTTCCCCGAGCAGCGGGTGACCCACCAGGTCGTCGTGCGTGCCGACGCCTCGCGGTCGGGGGAGGTGGGAGCCGCGCTGCGTGAGGTGGCCGAGCGGGCCGCGGCCGACCCGCTGTTCACCGGCGCCTCGCGCGTCCGCGTCTCGTCCGACGGCCGCACCCACACCCTCGAACTGAAGGTGCCGTACCTCGGCAACTCCGACGAGGCGTACGACTCCCTCGACCGGCTCCGGGACGGCTTCCTGCCCGCGACCGTCGGCCGGATCAACGGCGCCGAGTACGGCGTGTCCGGGGACGTCGCCCGCTACGCCGACTATCCCGCCCACCAGAACCGCAAACTGCCCCTGGTGCTCGGTGCGTTGCTGCTGGTGACGTTCGCGATGACCGTGTACGCCTTCCGCTCGGTGGTGCTCGGGCTGCTCGGCGTCGCCCTGAACCTGTTGTCCGCCGCGGCGGCGCTCGGACTGCTCGTACTGGTCTTCCAGGGAACGTGGGCCGAGGGCCTGCTGGACTTCCAATCCACGGGGTCGATCGGGTCGCGTGTGCCGCTGTTCCTCTTCGTGATCCTCTTCGGGCTGTCGATGGACTACCAGGTGTTCGTGGTGAGCCGGATCCGGGAGGCGGTGCTCGCGGGCGTGGCCACGCGGCAGGCCGTGCTCGACGGGATCCGCTCCTCGGCGAGCGTGGTGACCAGCGCGGCGGTGGTGATGACGACCGTGTTCGCGAGCTTCGTCTTCCTCCACATCATCGAGATGAAGCAGATCGGCTTCGTCCTGGCGGCGGCCGTGCTGATCGACGCCTTCGTGGTCCGGGTCATGGTCCTGCCGGCGGCGATGCTGCTGCTGGGCGAGGCGAGCTGGTGGCCGTCCCGCCCGGGGCGCCGGGCGACGGCCGCCCCGGAGAAAAAGTCGCCCTCCCGCCCGGCGGTCGACGTACGTTGATCGCCATGACCGCTCTCGCCGGGCCCGCCGCCGACGCCTTCCGGACGACCTCGCTGCGCCGCTGGAACGCGGTTTGCTGGCTGCTGTTCGCCGTGATGGCCGTCGGGCTGGCCGCCATGGACCGGCCCGGCGGGAGCAAGTACGCGGCGCTGGCCCTGCTGGGCGGGGTGGTGCTGTCGTACGCGGTCCTGGACCGCTTCCCGGCCAACCCCGTCGTACGGCCCCACGTGTATCTGTCGGTGCTGGTGGTCGCGTTGGGCGGGCTGGCGTATCTGCGGGGCAACTACGCGGCGCTGTTCATGGTGACGCTGCCGCACTACTGGATGTTCGGGCGGACGTCGAGGGCCGCGATGACGTTCCTGGGGCTCGCCGCAGCCGCCACCCTGGCCGGGAGCGTGCTGCGGCAGGGCTGGTCGGTGGAGTTCTTCACCGTGACGCTCGTGTCCACGGTGCTCGTCGTCGCCGTGGGGGTGCTGCTCGGGCTGTGGGCCCGTTCGGTGGTCGGGCAGAGTGCCGAGCGGGCGCGGCTGATCACCGAACTGGAAGAGACCCAGGCCGAGTTGTCCGAGGCGCACCAGCGCCAGGGCGCGGCGGACGAGCGGGAGCGCATGGCACGCGAGATCCACGACACCCTCGCCCAGGGCTTCGCCTCGATCATCGTGCTGGCCGAGGCGGCCCGGGCGGGGATCGACTCCGAACCGGCGCGCAGCGCCCAGCAGTTGCGGTCGATCGAGTCGACGGCCCGGGAGAACCTCGCCGAGGCCCGGGAACTGGTCGGCTCGCCCCGGAGCCCCGGGCAGGCGGCCGCCGGTTCGGTGGCGCAGACCCTGCGCCGGACCCTGGACCGTTTCGCCGAGGACACCGGCCTGAGCGTCGAGGCCGACCTGGAGGACCTGGAGTGCGACCAGCAGACCCGCATCGCGCTGCTGCGCTGCACCCAGGAGTCCCTGGCCAACGTGCGCAAACACGCCCGCGCCTCCACGGTCGGCGTGGTCCTGGCCCGGCAGCCGTACGGAGTGGAGCTCGAGATCACCGACGACGGGACCGGGTTCGTGGTGGAGGAGTCGGCGGGCTTCGGCCTGGACGGGATGCGCAAGCGGCTGGCGGAACTGGGCGGGAGACTGACGGTGACGAGTTCGGTGGGCGACGGGACGCGAGTGCTGGCGCTGATCCCCCTGGAGGCGTCGGCATGACCGAACGACCGCTCCACGTCGTCGTCGTGGACGACCACACCGTCATGCGGGCGGGAGTCGTGGCCCTGCTCGCCTCCGAGACGGGCATCGAGATCGTCGGCGAGGCGGGCGACGGCCGCGCCGCCCTCGACCTCGTCGAGCACCACCGGCCCGATGTCGCCCTGGTCGACCTGCGGATGCCGGTCCTGGACGGAGTGGCGACCACGACCGAGATCGTGACGCGTTTCCCCCGCACCCGGGTGCTGATCCTCACCACGTACGACACGGACGCCGAGATCGAGCGCGCGGTCGAGGCCGGGGCGATCGGCTACCTCCTGAAGGACACCACCCGCGAGCAACTGGCCGACGCGATCCGCGCGGCGGCGCGCGGCGAGACCGTCCTGGCCCCCCCGGGTCGCCGAACGCCTGGTGGCCCGGATGCGCCAGCCCGCCCAGATCCCCCTCACGGCCCGCGAGGCGGACGTCCTGAACGCGGTCGCGGACGGCCTCACCAATGCCGAGATCGGCCGTCGCCTAGTCATCGCCGAGGCGACGGTGAAGACCCACCTGCTCCGCCTGTTCGCCAAGCTCGACGTCAACGACCGGACGCGGGCGGTGGTGGTGGCGATGGAGCGGGGACTGCTGCGCAGGCCGTAGCCCGCTCACGACCCGATGTCCACCACCCGTGCCCAAGCCGGTGGTGAGTCCGGGACGTACTCCGGGTCGGACTCGTCGTAGGCGGGGCTCCGGTGGCGGCGGGGGAACAGGCCCACCACCGTGCGGCACGGGGGGCGGGTGCCCGGCCAGGGGGTCTGGCCGTCGGTCAGGGCCACGATGACGTCCGGGGCGGGGCGGGCGCGCAGCGCCCGGGTGAAGCCCGCGCGCAGGTCCGTGCCGCCGCCGCCCGTGAGGGGGATGCCCTCGGCGCGGCACAGGCGGCGGGCGATGCCGGCCGAGGCGTCGCAGGGGACGACGGTGACCAGGTCGCGGCGTCCGCCCACCGCGCGGGCGATCGCGGCGACTTCGAGGAGAGCGCTGCCCAGCTCGGCGTCGCTGACCGATCCGGAGGTGTCGATGATGACCGCGACGCGGGGCGGGCGGCGTCTGAGGCTCGGGAGGACCGCGCCGGGGACGGCGGCGGAGCGGCGGGCCGGGCGGCCGTAGGTGTAGTCCTCGCCCCCGCCGGGGCCGGACGCCGCCGAGCGGACCGCCGCGCCGAGCAGCTCCCGCCACGGCTGGGGCGGGTGGAATGCCTCCTCGGCCCAGCGGCGCCAGCCCTGCGGCGCGTTGCCGGGGCGGCCGGTGAGGCCCTGGGCCACCCGGAAGCGGACCGCGTCGCGCTCCTGCTCGCTCAGGCCGTGCGCGCCGTCCGGGCCGAGTTCCCACTCCCGGTCCATGCCGTCGGCGCCGCTGCCGCAGTCCAGCCAGGCCAGGTCCTGCGTACGCGGGCCCACGCCGAACTGCCGCAGGTAGTCCTCCATCAACTCGTTCTCGGACAGGCCCAGCAGGCCGGGGACCACGACTCCCTCCGGGCGGGCCAGGCCGTCTCCGTACACGTCGTCGTTGATCTCGAAGTCCGCGGCGATGTTCATCCGCAGCCGCTCCCCCGGGCCGTGCAGCCCGCGCTCCCGCGCGACCCGGTCGCTGCGTCCGTGGTGGTCGCGCAGGAGGTGGGAGACCTCGTGCACCCACACGCCGGCCAGTTCCTCGACGGGCGTACGGTCCACGAACGCCGGTGAGACGTAGCAGCGCCAGTGCCGGTCGACGCTCATCGTCGGCACCCGGCGCGACTCGACGACGTGCAGGGCGAACAGGGCGGTCGCGAGGTAGGGGCGGACCCGGGCGGCGTGCAGCCGGGCGGCGAAGAGCTTGCCGCGGTCGAGCGTCGCCGGGACGGTGGGAGCGGGGGCCTCGGGTGTGTCCGTCGTCATCGGCCCGCCCTCACCTCGGTCGCCTCGGGTGTGTCCGTCGTCATGGCCCGCCCTCACCTCGGTCGCCTCGGGTGTGTCCGTCGTCATCGACCCGCCTTCACCTCGGTCGCCTCGACCGCGGTCGTCGCGCGGTCCGCCCGCCTGGACAGGGTCACCACCCCGGCCAGGCGCTCGATCGACGCCGGGACGTCCCAGTCCTCCCGGCGCAGGGAGGCCAGCGTGGTCGCGGGGACGACGACCACGTCCGGCGGCCCGGTCTCCACCGCCTTGACCAGGAGCGCCCAGGCCGCGTCCCAGCGGGCCCGCTCCGGGCGGCTGCGGATCGCGGCGACGACCCCCTCCAGCGCGGCCTGGCGCAGATCCCCCCGCTCGGGCAGCTCCGCACCGGCCGGGTCGGCCAGCAGCGTCTCGGGGTCCGGGAGGTCCAACCGGTCGAGGCTCGCCAGCAGTTCGAGACCCGGGCCGTCCCCGACGGTGCCCCGGACCAGGAGGGAGAGCACGTCACGGGAGGAGCCGGCCGCGGTCGCGAAGGCGATCAGGTGCAGGGTCATCTCCCAGCTGCGCGGGGACGGCCAGGGCCCGCCCCGGCGGGTCTCGCCACTGGGCAGCCGGTGCGTGAGAGTGGGGCGTGCGGTGAGCAGTCCGCACACGGCCCGGCGGGCGAAGTCCACGGCCCCGGGCAGGTTTTCGGGGTGGAGCCGGGGCAGGGTCGCCGTCGGCCAGATCCCGCCGAGGCCGCGCACGACGACCTCGGTGTCGTGCGTCCACTGCAGGTGGACGAAGCGGTTGGCGAGCGGCGGGCTCAGTTCCCAGCCGTCGGCCGCCGAGGAGCGCGGGTTGGCGGCGGCCACGATCCGCACCCCGGGCGGCAGCCGCAGCGCGCCGATCCGCCGCTCCAGCACCAGCCGCAGCAGGGCGGCCTGGACGGCGGGCGGCGCGGTGGAGAGTTCGTCGAGGAACAGCAGTCCCCGCCCGGCCCGCACCAGTCGTACGGCCCAGTCCGGCGGGGCCATCGGAACGCCCTGTTCGGCGGGGTCGTCGCCGACGATCGGCAGGCCGGAGAAGTCGGACGGCTCGTGCACACTCGCGATCACCGTGGTCAGCGGCAGGTCCAGGGCCTCGGCGAGCTGAGTCAGGGCCGCGGTCTTGCCGATGCCCGGTTCGCCCCAGAGCAGCACGGGCAGATCGGCTGCCACGGCCAGGGTCAGGGCTTCCAGCTGGGTGTCGGGGCGGGGTTCGGTGGTGGTGTCCCGGAGGAGGGTCAGCAGGTCACCTGCGACGTCGAGCCGGGAGGCGGTGGTGCTCGTGGGCATGTGTGATCACCTGTTGGGTGTAGGAGGTCTCAGAGGTCTCAGAGGTCTCAGAGGAAGACCCGGGTCACATGTGGCGCGGGTGCGGGCCGTGGTCGCGGGAGTGGCGGCGGTCCCAGGGGCGCAGACTGCCGGGCGAGGGCCCGTCCAGGCCCGCGCGGAACAGGCCGTAGGCGATGCGCCGCCGCGCGGCGGTCTCCAGTGCGTCCCGCAACGGGCCGCTGCGCAGCACCGCGCCGGGTCCGAGGAGGCTCTCCACGGCGGCCAGCGCACCGGCGACGTCGCCGTGGTGGAGGCGCTCACGGACGCCGGTGAGGCAGTCGGGGCGGCGGTGGGCCCGGTCGACGGCCTGGAGGCAGGGCAGGGGAGGCCCGCCGAGGGCGGCCAGCAGTTCCTCGCGGCGGATCTCGTCCGGGTCGTGGTCCAGCGCGGCCAGGACGCCGCCGACCAGGCCGATCCGGTGCCGGGCGCCCCGGCAGTCCACGAGCCGTGGGTCGCCCGCCGTCGGCGACCGGAACGGGCCGGCCGGCGTGGCCGGCACGCCCAGCGCCGAGGCGACCAGCGGATGCAGCCGACCGGCGTCGACCGCCCCGGCCCGGAC
The DNA here is from genome assembly GCF_055578235.1 of Streptomyces sp. NPDC033136. Lineage (NCBI taxonomy): Bacteria > Bacillati > Actinomycetota > Actinomycetes > Kitasatosporales > Streptomycetaceae > Streptomyces > Streptomyces sp. NPDC033136. The sequence goes on along the minus strand of NZ_JBVIPD010000001.1, from coordinate 461,061 downwards.
CAGCTCCAGGTCGGGCAGCACCCAGGTCGCGGCGTCGGGGAGTACGGGCAACGAGGCGTCACGGGTGTGCGCGCTCAGCGACGCGGCCCCGTCGGACACGTCAAGAACCAGCCGGTTGCGCGCCCCGAGCCGTACACAGACCCTGCCGCCCGGCCGCCCTTCGGCACGCAGCAGGATCTCCGCCTCGGCCGCCCACCGGTCGACGGCACAGCGGTGCCCGTCCGGCAGCAGCCCGGCGGACTCCGTGGCCAGGGGCGAGCGGCCGTCGCCGGACCGCTCGCGCAGCTCACCGGCCCGGCGCGCGTCCCAGAGGTGGCGGTGCAGGTCGAGGCGGAAGCGCCGGCTGGGCCGGGGATGCGGATGCCGCCGGCCGGACGCCTCCGCCCGGGACCCGTCCCACAGCGCGAGGCTGATCCGCTGCCCGGCGTCCGCCCAGGCCGGGGGCGTCCGCACCACGAGGTGCAGCGGTCTTCGGCCTCCCGGGTCGTACCGGGCCAGGGTGATGGTCAGGCCCGGCCGCAGCAGCCCGTCCGGCGCGATCCTCGGCATGTGCCAGCGCAGCAGGTCGGGGGCCAGGTGACGCAGGTCGTCCCGGAGCCGGGCGGCGAACTCGCGGCCATGGCGTCGGGCCACGTCACGCGGCTGGAGGTCGACGTCGACGCCCGCGGCGGCGCAGGCACCCGCCCAGTCCCCGGCACGGCGCCGGGCCGTCGCGGTCTCGATCATGGAGGGCGGCACGGCGAACTCGCGCACGCGCGGCCAGAAGGAAAGAGGGGATCGCCCGTTCGCGGTCTCGGTGAGCATCAGCACTCACCTTGCGCGGACGGGACCCCCAATCTGTGGACAGAGTGAGTCGTCATCGCGGGGATCGTAACTCCGCCCGGCTCCCGCGCGCAGCCGGTTTGTTCCGCCCCTCACACCACGTGCGACTCGGGCCGGATCCCGGCGCCGGCCCGGAAGCGGTCAGCGCTGAGCGGGCCGTCGTCGACGCACGGCGTGCGCTCCGGGCGGAGGGTCCCGGACGCTCTCACCGACCGCCGGGGCCTGCGGGAAGCCGTGCCCGGAAAACCCGGTGGCACGAGGGACGGTGGTGAAGGCGGGCGAGGAGGTCGACGGGCCGTCGCTTCGGGGGTCCTGGGCGCACGCGCGCGTTCCGGCCATCGCGTGCCGGGCCGCCCTCGGGCGTCGGCAGGGCGTCGCACCCCCACCCCCGGCGACTTTGCCATCTCTTTACAACCCGCCTCCCCTCCGCCTCGTCTCTCCGCACGACCTGTCACCCGACGAAGGAGTGCGACTCCATGCGCCGAACCGTCCTCAGCGTCCTGGCCCTCGCGGGCACCGCCGTACTGATGGGCACGGGGCCCGCGTTCGCGAGCGGTGCGACGACCCCGACCCCGGTCCCGGCTTCCGCCGTGCCCACCGTCCAGCCGGCGGAGAGCGCTGAACCCACCACCGGCGCTGAACCGGCCCGTCCGGCCGAGAGCGCCGAACCCACCACCGGTCCCGAACCGGCCCGTCCGGCCGAGAGCGCCGAACCGACCCGGGCGCCGGCCGAGGACCAGGTCTCCGTCGTGCCGAGCGGCGCGCCCGACACCGGTGTGACGGCCACGTCCCCGGCCTCCGGGGCGGGCGGCACGGCGATCGGCGCGGGCGCCGCCGCGGTGCTCCTCGCGGGCGGCGGCACGGTGTTCGTCGTGCGCCGCCGCCGGGCGACCGGAGCATGACCGCGTTCTCCAGGCGCGCGTTCACGACCGCGGCACTGGCATCCCTGCTGACGGCCTGCGGCCGCGGCCCCGCGACGCGGGGGCACGCCACCGGGACCCCGCCGCCGGTCACGGCCGGGCGGAGGCGTCCCCCGGCCGGTTCGGACCCGGTCCGGCTGCTGATCCCGGCGATCGGCGTCGACACCCCGGTCATCCGGCTGGGCCTGGCGCCGGACGGCACCGTGGAGGTGCCGCCGGTGACGGCCGACGACCGGGCGGGCTGGTACCGGCACTCGCCGGCGCCCGGCCGGACCGGCCCGTCGGTCATCCTCGGCCACGTCACGGTCGGCCCGTACGGCGACGGTGTCTTCCGGCACCTCGACCGGCTGCGCCGGGGCGAGCGGATCGTGGCGCGCCTGGAGAACGGCACGGCGGCGGAGTTCGCCGTCACGGCCGTACGGACCGTCCCCAAAACCGACTTCCCGGCGGGCGACGTCTACGGGAACGTGGAACGCCCGGAGCTGCGGCTGATCACGTGCGGCGGTACGCGGACCGGCGACGGCTACCCGGACAACGTGATCGTGTTCGCCGCACTGGCCGGCGCCGAGTCCCCCACCCCTGGAGAGAGTTGAAACGGTCCCGCGAGAAGGCCGCGTCCGAACTGTTCGCCGCCCTCTACCCGCGCCTGGCCGGCTGGTGCCGCCGGCTCGTCGACGACGACGGGACGGCGCACGAGATCGCCTCGGAGGCGTTCACCCGGCTCTGGGCCCGCTGGACGAAGGTGGAGGAGCCCCGCGGCTTCCTCTACGTCACCGCGGCCAACCTCGTCCGGGACCACTGGCGCAAGCTGGAGCGCGAGCGCCGGGCGATGCACCGCGTCACCTCGGAAGCCGCCGTACGCCCCCACCCCGAGCAGGCCGACCCGTCGGTGCGGCTGCTCGTGCAGTCGCTGCCGGAGCGACTGCGGGTCCCGATCCTGCTGCACTACTACGCTGACATGCCGATCCGGGAGGTGTCCGTGCTGACCGGGCGCAAGGAAGGAACCGTCAAGGCCGACCTGCACGCGGCCCGGGAACTGCTCCGCGTCCACCTGAGGAGAAGCCTTGACCACACGCCTTGACGACGACCCGGGCGATGCGGAGTTCGCCCCCGACGACCCCCTCGCCGTGATCCTGCGCCCCTCCTCCCCCGACTACCTGGGCGCGCCCCACGGCCAGTACGAGACGGTCCGCCGCCGGGCGACCCGCCGGCGCCTGCTGCGCACCGCGGCCGGAGCCGGGGTGTGCTGCGCGGTGGCCGCCCTCGTCGCGCTCCCCCTGCGCCTCACGGCACCCGAACGCCCCACGACCCCGACGGTCCCGATGGCCCCGCCGGCCACGAGCCCGGCACCACCCGCGTCCTCGGCACCCCCCACCCTCGGGCCCTCCCCGTCCGCGTCCGACTCCCGCGCGTCGTCCCCGGCCACGGCCCGCCCGGGCACCGAGACCCCCCGCGCCTCCGCCCCCGGCACCCGCGGCCCCGCCGAGGCGACGAGCCCGACGGCCCCGTCCCGCGCCCCGTCGGCCACCCCGACGTCGGAACGGCCCGTCCCGTCGGCGGCCCTGCCGGACACGGACCAGAGGTCGGCCGCCAGCAGTCCGTAACCCACGTCGGCCGTGTCGAGCCCGAGCGGCCCGGTCAGGGGTCCTGGCGGACGAGGTGCATCCCCACCGCCCGGCCCTCCGCGTCCCACCGCACCTCGAGGACGTGGTCGACGGCGTCCCGGTCGAGAGGGCCGAACACGTGCGGGAACAGCGTCTCGCCGGTGACGCCGGGCGGCGGGGCGGGGGCCGCCGCCTCCCACTCCACGCCGGTCAGAGCTGGAACTCGGCCGGGGACACCCCCAGCGCCGCGCACGCCTCGCGCAGGACCGTCGCCTCGGCCTGGGAGAAGTGGCCGTCAGCGCCCGCGATGACCATGCCGGTCTGGATCACGGCCCGCGCCTCGGTGGGCTTCTTGGCTGCCTTGGCGATCTCCTGCATCGCCTCGGCCTTGCCGTGCTGGAAGTTCATCGTCAGCTGGTCCACGTGCTTGTTGAAGCGCTGGCGCAGCTGCTCCGGCGGGAAGTTCTGCAGCACGTCGTTGTTCAGGATCATCGACTCCACCTGCTGCCGCTCGGCCGGATCCACCTGGCCGTCGGCCGCCGCGACCAGGGCGCACACGGCGATGCTCGCGTCCCGGTAGGCACCGCTCTTCAACTCGTTCTTCAGCGATCCGAGCTGCGTCTTGAACAGGCCGACCAGCTGGGCCTTGCCGCCCCCGCCGGACCTCGCCCCGCCACTGTGCCCGCCGCTGTGCCCGCCGGGAGTCGCGCCACGTCCGGCCTGACCCTGCTGGAGAGCCTTGGCCTGGTCCTTGAGCCGGTCCCACACTGCCATTGCCGCCACCTCGGTATTCGTCAGCATCACCTAGCGCACCCGCTCACGCGCGCACACCCATCCAACGCCCGGCCCCCGGGCAAAGGTTCCGCAAAACGGCCCTCAGGGAGCCATGAACCGCTCGTTCAGAATGCGATCAGAATCGGGCGAGACCAGGGAGACCGCTGATCAAAGGTGAGGCCCGTCGGTCGACAGAGAATCGCCGGTCAACGGAGCATCGTCGATCCGTGGCAGCCGCGTGAGCCGCTCTCCGCGGGCCCTCGGGCTCGCCGTTCCGGCCTCGGGGGCGGCCGGGCAGAGCGCGCCGACGACGTAGGCGCCGAGGGCGTCGTCGATCGGGTGCGCCTGCGGTACGCCCTGGCCGTCGAGTTCCTGGTACTTCATCAGGTTCTGCGCCACCGCCATCTGGCGCTTGCCGTCACGGCTGGACAGCGCGATCGTGCCCGCTCCGAACACCGCGCCGTCGTGGCCCCAGAAGCGGCCGCAGGGCAGATCGACGGAGTAGATGCCGAGGCCGTAGTCGATGCCGGAGACGGAAACCGTGCGCGTCATCTCGCCGAGGGACGCCTCGCCGATCAGCTTCCCGCCGAGCAGGGCCCGGTAGAAGCGGTTCAGGTCGTCGGTGGTGGAGACGACCGAACCCGCCGTGTACGCCCACGACATGTCGTACACGCTGTAGTCGCGGGGCGGGTCGATCAGGCCGTGGAACGACTCGTACATGCGCGGGTGCGGGCCCTTGATGTACGGGGTGCGCGGCAGGTACGTGTGGCGCAGACCGGCCCGGTCGATGACGTTGCGGGTGAGGTACGTGTACGCCTTCTGGCCGGTGACCTTCTCCAGGAGCAGCCCGGCGATGACGTAGTTGGTGTTGGAGTACGAGCCCGGCACCATACCGGGGCGTCCGGTCGCGGGGGCCGCGAGGCCCAGCCGGACCAGTTCGCGCGGGCGGATCGAGCGGAAGCGCTCCTCGTCGAGACTGGCCGCCGAGCCCTGGGTGAGGGAGGGGAAGGCGCCCGCGACGTAGTCACCGATCCCGCTGGTGTGGTTGAGGAGCATCCGGACGGTGATCTGCCGGCCGCGCTCCCCGGGTATCAGGTCCGGGAGGTAGTCGCCGACGGGGGCGTCGAGCCGGATGCGGCCACGCTCCGCCTGCTGGAGCAGCCCCACCGCGGTGAAGGTCTTGCTGATGCTGCCCACCCGCTGCCGCATGCCCGGCGTGACCGGGCGGCCGGTGTCGACGTCGGCGACACCGGAGGCCCCGGTCCACCGCTCGCCGCCGTCCCGGACGGAGGAGAAGACGCCGTACATGCCCGCCTCGTGGACGGCGTCCAGCGCGTCACGCAGCGCGGGTGCGTCCAGCGACGCGGCGTCGCGGGATACGGCGGTACCGGCGTGCGCGGGCGCGGTCAGTACGGCGGTGGTCGTCAGCAACGTGGTGCCCAGGACGGTTCCCAGGAGCCGGGCGATGCGCAACTGCTTGCCCCTTCCCTTGTGTTCGAGTTCGGTGTTCGAACAGGCCGGGATCATCGTCAAGGGAAGCGGACAGGGCTTGCATCCTTCGAGGGGATGATCGAAAACCGGCCGTCGGCCGATCCGGAGTCGTCACCCGCCGTGGCGGCCGCCGCGCCACGAGGACCGCCCCCGAAGGGAGTTCGCGTCCGGCTCATTGACGCCGCGCGGTTCCGGCTCTACCGTCTGGCCGAATTCCCGAACTGTGTTCGGAATTTCGACCATGATGCTTCGCTCCGTACCCCCGACGGAAGGCCGAGCCGCCATGACCTCCCCCCGCAGACCCTCCCGCCGCCATGTCCTCGGCATGGCCGCGACCCTGCCGCTCGCTCTCACCACCGACCTGGCCCTCGGCGCCGGTGCGGCCGGCGCCGCGACGGGACCGGCGTACGTGATGGGCTACTTCACCGAGTCCCCGGACGGGCTGGGCACCGACTACGGCCTGCACCTGGCCGTCAGCCTCGACGGCCTGGAGTGGACGCCGCTGAACCAGAACAGGCCCGTGGTCACCCCCACCCAGGGCGCGGGCGGCCTGCGCGACCCGTTCGTCCTGCGCAGGCAGGACGGCACGTTCGCCGTCCTGGCCACCGACCTGAAGGGCACCGACTGGAGCTACAACAGCCAGTACATCCACGTCTGGGACTCCGCCGACCTGCGCTCCCTCACCGGCTACCGCAGGCTGAAGCTGCACGGCATGACCACCCACAGCTGGGCCCCGGAGGCGTACTGGGACGCCTCACGCGGGCAGTACGCAATCGTCTACTCGTCGGTGAACTCCAGCGGCCACAACGTGCTGATGGTCAACTACACGACCGACTTCCGTACGGTCTCCGCACCCCAGGTCTTCTTCGACCCCGGCTACGACGTGATCGACGGCAGCTTCGCCCTCGGCGTCGGCGGCACCAACTACATGTACTTCAAGCACAGTTCGCGGCAGACCCTGGTCGGCGCCCGGTCCGCCACGCTCGCCCCGGGCAGCTGGCAGGTCTTCAGCACGCCGGTGGCCCACGGCGGCACCGAGGCGCCGACCCTGGTGCGCTCGCAGTCGACCGGCACCTGGTACCTCTGGGGCGACACCTACACACCGAACGGCGTCTTCTACGTCTGGCAGACCACCGACCTGGCCTCCGGCACCTGGACGCCGGTCGACCAGCGCCGCTACACCCAGCCGGTGAACTCCAAGCACGGCAGCATCGCGCCGCTCACCGGCACGCAGTACGACAACCTCCTGGCCCACTGGGGTGCCCCGGACTGGAACCGGCTGAAGTCGTACAACCGCCCGGACCGCTACGTCCGCCACACGGGGTTCGCCGGCCGGATCGACCCCTACCCCTTCGACCCGTACACCGACGCCCAGTGGAAGCTCGTACCGGGCCTGGCCGACGCGTCGGGGGTGTCCTTCCAGTCGGTCAACTACCCCGGCCGGTACCTGCGGCACTACAGCTACGCACTGCGCCTCGACCCGGACGACGGCACCTCCGCGTTCGCCCAGGACGCGACCTTCCACAAGGTGGCGGGGCTGGCCGACGCCACCTGGACGTCGTTCCGCTCGCACAACTTCCCCACCCGCTACATCCGGCACGCCGACTACGCCCTGCGCATCGACCCCGTCTCCACCGCCACGGACCGGGCGGACGCGACGTTCCGGATCGGCTACTGACCTGACGGCCCCGGCATGCGGGAAGGCCGGGCCGGGCTCCCGAGCGGCACACGCGGGGACGCGACGGCCAGGCCCGGCCTTCCTCTGGCCGCAATCTGCCACCCGCCGGGCCGCCCCGCCTCCCGGGAGGGCCCGAACGAGGACGGGGACCGAACGGGGACGGGGACCGAACGGGGACGGGGACCGAACGGGGACGCGGACCGAACGAGGACGGGCCCCAACGAGGACGGGATCCGCGGGCCTGTGATGATGAGCGCATGTCGACCCTCGCCACGATCGCGGTACTGGCCCTCGCCGCGCTCCACGCCTACATCCTGGTCCTGGAGATGTTCCTGTGGACCACCCCCCGGGCCCGCGCCGCCTTCGGCACCACCGCCGAGTTCGCCTCCGGCACCAAGGCCCTCGCCGCCAACCAGGGCCTCTACAACGGCTTCCTCGCCGCCGGTCTGCTGTGGGGCGCGGTGGCCTCCGACCCGGTGGGCTTCCAGGTCTCGGTGTTCTTCCTGGTGTGCGTGGCGATCGCGGGGCTGTACGGCGCCGCCACCGCCAGCCGGAAGATCCTCTTCGTCCAGACCGTCCCGGCGCTGGTCGCCCTGGCCCTGGTGCTGCTCGCGCGCTAGCTGTATTGCCCTGAGCCCCGGCAGGCAGGTCACGGCGTCAGGCGTCGGCGTCAGGCGTCCTGTGCGACGGCCCGCTCCATGAGCCGGGCCGCCTCCGCCTCCGTGGTCGCGGGCGGCACCACGAGCAGGTCCCAGCGGCCCCGGCCGGGCGTGAGCAGGCAGACGGTGTGGGGCGCGGTGGGCGAGTCGGTGTGGCCGACGTGCACCGTCTGCCCGGCGATATCCATCTGCTCCGGGCTGTCCGGCCAGGTGTCCCCGTTGACCAGGACACTGCTGATGCGGCCCCAGGAGGGCGGCAGCACGCCCAGCAGTCCGGTCAGCTCCTCCGCCAGGTCGTACGAGCGGGGCCACCACGCCCCGTCGATACGGCGGGCCGTACGGCCGTAGCGCGACTGCTCGGCGAGCAGCAGCCGGACTTCACGTGATGCCGGGCGCGGTGGCGGTGAGGAGGATGCAGACGTCATCGGGGCTCCTGCTGCGAACAGGGGGACGTGGCCAGGAGACCGGTTCGGCCACCGGTTGCGCACCCCCCGGTTTCTCCACCGTACCGTTCCCGGAGACGGAGCGGGAGTGAGCCCTGTGGCCGGAGCGGGCCCGCGCGGCGAATGCGGCGCGGGGGCCCGGGGTCCCGCGCCGAACTGCTTCTTCCGTGCCCGCGTGCATCCGGTCCCGCGGAGCGGTGCTGACCGGGGCGACAGGGGTTGCCCGGTCCACACTGCCGGACATTCCGGGCGCTTTATGGCAATCCGTCGGCGATAATCGGAATATGAAGACGGCAACGTATGAACTGCTGGCGGCGTCGACGGATCACGCGATCGCCGTGGCCATCGCCTTCGTCGGCGGGCTGATCGTGGCCGGCGCGCTGATCTGGGCCGTACGCGTCGGGATGCGCGTGATGGACAAGGACACCCACCACCCCGGCCTCGAGGAACAGCCGCACCTCCCCGACGCCGGGCCGGTCCGCGAGACGCGGGAGATGCGGGAACCCGACGACGTGCCGGTCGTGGCCCGCGACGGCCGGCGGATCATGCCCCATGAGCTCCACCGCGCGAGCACCAGGACCGGCAAGGACCAGAAACCGCGGCGCTGGTCGCCCGGATCCAGCGGATCCTTCGGCGGCGGCGGCAGCGGGCGCACGTGAGGCTACGCGCCCCGGACGTGCCGGATGTGAGGCCCCGAGACCGTTTGTAAGGCGCCGAGACCGGCTGTGAGGCCCCGCGGACCGGGTGCCTCTGCCGACGGCTCTCCAGGGAGGCGACATGGCTGCCCGCCACCGGACAGGCTGGGCGACGGGAGGGGCGGCCCTGGCGCTCTCCCTGGCCGCCGTGCTCACCGGCTGCGGCGGCAACAGCCCCGCCGACACCGCCCGCAAGGCCGAGTCGGCGGTCGGGTCGATCGCCTCGCAGGCCCCCGAGGCGGTGGAGTCGGCCACGGCGGAGGCCGGGCGCCTGCTCGACGACATCCAGGGCGGCGTCGACGTCAAGGACGATGTGAAGGCCGGTCCGCCCGCCGTCGGCTCCGACGGCCGGGCCCGGTCCGAGGTCACCGTCACCAACACCGACGACTCCGAGCGGTCCTTCGCGGTCCAGGTCGACTTCACCGACGCCGAGGGCCGGCTGACCGACACGGTCATCGTGACCGTGGACCACGTGCAGGCCGGGGAGTCCGCCACGGCCACCGCGCGCAGCACCCACGACCTGTCCGGCGAGGTCCGGGCGGAGGCCGCCCGGGCGGTGCGCTACTGACCTGCGCCCGCCTGCGCCGGCGGGGCTCCCTGTTGCGGACGTCGACGGGACTCTGCCAGCGATTCTCGCGGGGCGTGCGGGAGGCGGCGCGCGGTGCTGGGCCGGGCGGTGGCGGAAGGCCGGTGGCGGCGGGCCCTCAGGGGAGGACTCGTGAGGGAGGGCCCGTCGCGGAGGGCCGGTGGCGGCGGGCCCGTGGTGGAGAGCACGTCGCAGAAGCCCCGCGGCGAAGGGCCCGTCACAGAAGCCCCGTGGCGAAGGGCCGGCGGCGGAGGGCGGCGGGCCGTCGTGGGGACCGGGGCCGCCGCCCGGCAGAGGTCAGCGCCCGAGCCACACCGTCGTGTCCGGCCCGAGCCGGCCGCCCTCCAGTGGGGCACTGCTCAGCAGAACCTCACCGGCCGGCAGCGGAACCGCCGCCGCGGACAGGTTCGTCACGCAGCGCCAGCCCTCGCAGCGGTCGAACTGCAGGACACCGTCCGGGGCGTCCGCCGCCCAGGTCAGCTCCTCGCCCTCGAGGAGTTTGCGACGCAGCCGGAGGGCCGTGCGGTACAGCTCCAGGGTGGAGCCCTCGGCGCCGTCCTGCGCCTCGACGGCGTAGGCGGCGAAGCCGGGCGGCTGCGGCAGCCAGGCACCGCCGGGCCCGAAGCCGTACGACGGTCCGGTCGTCGTCCACGGCAGTGGCACCCGGCAACCGTCACGGCCCTTGCGGACGTGGCCCGTCTGCTCCCAGATCGGGTCCTGGAGCACCTCGGTGGGCAGGTCGGCGACCTCGGGCAGGCCGAGTTCCTCACCCTGGTAGACGTACGCCGAGCCGGGCAGCGCCAGCATCAGCAGGGTGGCCGCCCGGGCCCGGCGCAGCCCGGCCGCCTCGTCGACGGCCGGGGCGTGGCCGCCGGAGAGCAGCCAGGCGTTGAGGTCGGTGCCCGGCGGCAGCATCAGGCGGGAGGCGTGGCGGATCACGTCGTGGTTGGACAGCACCCAGGTGGCCGAGGCACCGGCCGCGCGGGCGGTGGCGAGCGAGTCGGTGATGACCTGCCGCAGCTCGCCGGCGTCCCACCCGGCCTGGAGGTACTCGAAGTTGAAGGCCTGGCCGAGCTCGTCCGGGCGGGCGTAGAGGGCGCGGCGGGCGCCGGGCACCCAGGCCTCGGCGACGGCCATGCGGGGCGGGCGGTAGGCGTCGAGGATCTTGCGCCAGTCGCGGTAGATCTCGTGCACGTCGTCACGGTCGTAGAAGGGGTGCGTGCCCGGCGGCATCGCGGTGAGTGCCTCCTCGCTGCTCAGCTCGGGCCGGCCGAGGTCGCGCAGCGGTTCGCTCAGGTCCTTGACGAGGGCGTGGGCGACATCGACCCGGAAGCCGTCGACCCCGCGGTCGGACCAGAAGCGCAGGGTGGTGCGGTGGTCGGCGCGGACCTCCTGGTTCTCCCAGTTGAGGTCGGGCTGCTCGGGGGCGAACAGGTGCAGGTACCACTGGCCGTCGGGCACCCGTTTCCAGGCGCTGCCGCCGAAGACGGACTGCCAGTCGGTGGGCGGGAGTTCTCCGTGCTCGCCCCGGCCGTCGCGGAAGACGTACCGGTCGCGGGCCGCCGAGCCGGGCCCGGCGTACAGGGCCTCCTGGAACCACACGTGCTGGTGCGAGGAGTGGTTGGGCACGAGGTCGACGATGACCTTCAGGCCGAGCCGGTGGGCCTCGGCGACCAGGGCGTCGAAGTCGTCGAGGGTGCCCAGGCGCGGGTCGACGCCGCGGGGGTCGGCGACGTCGTAGCCGCCGTCGGCGAGCTCGGACGGGTAGAAGGGGCTCAGCCACAGGGCGTCCACGCCCAGGGCGGCGAGGTGGGTGAGGCGGCGGGTGATGCCGCGCAGGTCGCCGAGGCCGTCTCCGTCGGCGTCGGCGAAGCTGCGGGGATAGACCTGGTAGACGACGGCCTGGCGCCACCAGTCGGGATCCCGGGAGGACAGGTCGAGGGTGGAGCGATCGGTCACGCGGTCTCCTTTGCCGGGCATGCGGGCGACAGCATGGAATCTGTCCAGAATGCCGGAAAAAGGAACCATCTGGTCGATCGGAGTGATCCATTCCCGCTGTAATGAAAGTGTGATGGCGGACTAACTTCCGTTGCATACTCGCAGGTTGACAGCCTGCTGCCGCGCGGCCACGATGGGACGCACTGAGGCGCATGCGACCAATGAGCCCAGTGTTTCTCAGACCACTCACCCTCGGTACGGCCCCGGCAGCGCGCGCCGCGCGCTGCCCGCACGCCGTCACCCGGGTTCCGGCACACGCCAAGAAATGGGATCCGCATGTCCATAGCGAGACGTGTCACCGCGCGACGCCTGCTGGGGACGGGCGCCGCGGCCCTCGTCCTCTGCGCCGCCTCCGCCACGACCGCGTTCGCCACCGGTACGCCCGGCGGTGACGGCTGGTCGTCCGGCGGCAGCTACAAGCCCGGGACGGGCGCGGGTACGGAGACCGGGACCGATCGCTGCCTGTTCTCACTCGACGGCACGAACTTCCACGACTCGGTCAAGGTCGACGACGAGAACCTCAAGCCGACCGACGACGGCAAGATCCACATCAAGGTCCGCGCCGCCGGTGACGCGTCGACCTGCACGGCCTCCCTCGCGTCCTACCTCGCCCACGGCGCGACCTTCGCGACCTCCGGCGAGCAGGTGTTCGTCGACTTCGACACGGTGACGGTCAAGCCGGGCGGCACCGACTCGCTCGACATCGCCATCCCCGACAAGGGCTGCTTCGGGCAGATCGACCTCTACCGGGGCGCGGTGAAGTTCGACGGCCGGCTCGACGCGAAGGACGGCTTCGAGCACGGCGAGCTGCCCAAGGGTCCGGACCGCCCGGTCATCAAGGACAAGCTGATCGCGGCGTGGAACGGCGGCACGAAGGACTGCACGACGCCGCCGCCGTCGGAGGAGCCGCCCGCCTCCACGCCGCCCGCGACCCCGACGGAGCCGGCCGAGGAGACGACGCCGCCGGCGACCCCGTCCGAGCCGACGGAGCCGTCTTCCCCGCCGGCGACGGACACGGACACCCCGACCCCGTCCGCCTCGGAGTCGACCACGCCTCCGGCCCCGAAGCCGAACGGCGGCGGCGGTGACCTCGCCGAGACCGGCGCCGACAGCAACACGGGCCCGATCGCCATCGGCGCGGCGGCGCTCCTCGCGGGCGGCGCGGCCCTCGTGATCGCGACCCGCCGCCGCGCGGCGAAGCGCAACGCGTAACCCGCACGGAACACCCCACGACGGCCCGCGGCTCCCTCAGCCGCGGGCCGTCGTGCGCCTCGGCCGCCCGGGCCCCGGACGTCCGGGGCTACACCGTCTTCAGGTAGAGCCGCACGTACCGCTCCACGTCGACATCCAACGCCACGTCCACCAGGGGCTGTTCACGGGTGCCCTCGTGGATCTCGGACTCCCCGGGCACTGGGCGGCGGTCGACGACCGTCTGGCCGCGGGCGGGCCCCGGGGCCAGGACGACCTCGACCGGCAGGCGCTCGGTGGTCAGGCCCTGCGGGTCGACGACCGCGCAGACCGCGCCCGCGTCGCCGAGGCCGCCCGTGGGAGTGGGATCGCCGGAGGTGGCCGGGTCGCGGTGGGCGAGCAGCTCGCCGGCCATCCGCAGACTCGCATCCGCGCTCGTCCGCAGCCGCTGCACCTCCCCGGCGGGCACCAGGACCCTCTTGAACACGTCCAGGCCGTACATCGTGATCGGCACGCCCGCGGTGAGCAGGACCGCGGCGGCCTCCGGGTCGTGCCAGACATTGAACTCCGCGACCGGTGTGGCGTTCCCGGTCGCCACCGCGCCGCCCATGAACACGATCCGCTCGATGTTGCGGGTCACCTCGGGGTGCGTCCGCAGCAGCAGCGCGATGTTCGTCAGGGGCGCCATGGGAATGAGAGTGACCGGCCTCGGCGAGGCGAGGATCTCGCGGCGCAGCAGCGTCACCGCGTCCACGTCGACCGGCACCCGGGTCGGCGCGGGCAGCCCCAGGTCGGCCATACCGTCCTGCCCGTGCACATGCCGCGCCGTCCGCACGGGTTCGATCAGCGGACGCTCGGCACCCCGGGCGACGGGGATGTCGCCGGCCCCGGCCACCTCCAGCACGGTCAGGGTGTTGCGGACGACCCCGTCGACGTCCGTGTTCCCGGCGACGCAGGTGATCGCCCGCACGTCGAGCGCCGGGTGCCGTACGGCGAAGAGCAGGGCGAGGGCGTCGTCGACGCCCGTGTCGCAGTCGATGATCACCGGGATGCGCTGACCGTCCGTCACGGCGAGGACTCCTTCCACCTGTTCCCGCACGGGGCTGTCGTACCGGCGACCCTACGACGTGCCCGTCAGGTGGCGCGGCCTGCCTTGAGGGCGGCGGCAGTCCCGGCGCCCCCGGTCCTGGTGCCAGTACGGGCCTCATGTCGCCCTCCCCGAGGGCGCCTTCTCCGGAGGGCCCCGTCCACGGGGGCTTCGGCCGTACGCGGTGGGCGCTCTGAGCTCGCCCCTCGGAGCGGTCCCAGTAACAGGAGGTGCGGCGTCGGGGCGACGGATTTTGCGCGGCGGGGCCGTCGCGGCGGCGCTCCCACGCCGTCACCTCACCCGGACGGCTCGTCGCGCTGGTGAACGGGCGGTCGCGGTGGTGCCGTGAGAGCACGAACCCGATCTTGGACAGCCCCGGCCCGCCCCTCCAGGAGGCACCCCGATGACCCACCCTCCGGCCACCGCCCGTGCCCTGCTCGTCACCGCGCTGTCCGTGACCTCCCTGCTGGCCGCCACGGCGGGCTGCTCCGTCCAGGACGAGCCGCGGCCGCGATGGTTCTCCGCGTCCGCCTCCCCCTCCGCGTCCGCCGTGTCGCCTGCCGTGGAGCAGCCCGCCGGCTCCGGGGCGGCACTCACCGAGGCGCAGGCCCGGGCGGCGCTGATCACCGAGGCCGATCTGGGGGAGCCGTGGGTGCCGACCCGGGGCGCGCGGACCTGGCGGGACGGGCTGCTCAAGGCCACCACCGAGGACCGCGAGTGCCAGCGGCTGCTCGACGCCCTCTACACGGAGGAGCCGTTCGGCCCTCCGAAGGGCCCGCACGCGACGTACGCGCTCGACGACGCCGACACTGACGCGCAGGTGCGCTACCAGGTCGGCGCCCATCCCCCGGCGGACGTCGACCGGACGCTCGACTGGCTGAAGTCGCTGCCGGGCCGGTGCGGCGAGTTCACGGCGGCGACCACACGCGGCGGCGTCCAGAGCGTGCAGGTCGGTGACATGCCGCTGCCTCCGGTGGGGGACGCCCGCCAGGGCCTGCGGGTGACGCTGGCCGGCGAGACGGAGGAGGGGGAGCTGACGTACCTCACCATGGACCTCGCCGCCGTCCGGGTCGGGGAGGAGGCGATCACGCTCACCAACGCCGGCCTCGGCGAGGTGTACGCGGAGGTCACGCAGGAGGCCGTACGCCTCGGGGCGCAGCGGCTGGCGGAGATCAGGGAGCGGGGCCGGGCAGAGATCTGACCCGTCTCAGGCGTTCTTGAGGCCGGGCGTCAGTCCCGGTCGAAGCGCCTGCGGTGTGTGGTCACCTCCCGTGCCGCGTCCAGGGCGGTGACGCCCCGCACGAAGGCGTCCGCCCGCAACCGGGCGAGCGCGTCGTCGGCGGCCACGCCGAGCTGCGCCATGATCATGCCGACGGCCTGGTAGACCTCGTCGTGGTCCGCGGCCAGCCCGCTCAGCCAGGCCTCGCCGTCCTGCGTCTCGGGCTCGTCCCCGTGCGGCAGCGCCATCAGGGCCACCGTCATGACACCGGCGACGATCCGGGCCACGTGCAGCTGGCCCTCGGTGAGCCCGCCCGGGCTGTCCCGGTAGAGGTCGAGGGTGCCGACGTACACCGCGCCGCTGCCCAGCGGCACCGCGTACACCGCCCGGACCCCGGCCGCCGTCGCCTGCTGGGCGAAGACCGGCCAGCGGCCCGCGTCCCGGCCGCTCGTCAGGTCGCAGGCGAGGACGGGCGCCCCGTCCTCCAGCGCGCTCTGGCAGGGGCCGTCGCCCAGCGTCGCCTGGATCTGCCCCAGGTGCGCGGCCCGGTCGCTGCTCGCGCTCAGCTGTACGGGCATGCCCCCGCTGCGCAGCGACACGCTGGCACCGGTCACCGGCAGCAGTTCCACGGCCACCTCGCACAGCCGCGCCGGCAGCTCACCGGGCTCGGCACCGCGCACGCCCCGGGCGATCACGTCGGCGGTCCGGGCCCCGTCCGGATCCAGGTCACCGTCCCCTGGGCGGCGGGGCCTCCCCGGTTCGCCGTCGGGGGCGCCTCGGGGATCGTCCCTGGGCCGCACGCCCACCGCCTCCTTCGTTCACCGCGCCTTCACACCGACGGCCGGCCCGGCACCGAAGCGGGGCGTCCGGCCCGCGTCCCACCTGGAATGACGCCCGATGCCTCCCGGGCGCCGCGTCCAGGTCCGCGTCCGGCATCTGTCCTGCCGGACCCGTACCCGTACGGGTACCCATAGCCGTAGCCGCCGGTCAGGCTCCGAGCCGTCCCGGAAATGGTGCCCCGACTACCCGAAGCGCGTGGGGCAAAACTTCTGCGCGGGCCGTCGGCGCCGGCCCCGGCCTCAGCGCTTCTCGTACGGGTTGTCCGGCTGCGGCACCCGCCGTACGGACGTGACGTCCAGGACCGGCGGCCAGGCGGCGGCCGAGCCCGGCTTTCCCCGCGGGTGCCAGGTCCCGGTGACCGTCACCCACGTGTCGACGGGCGGGGCGTCGGCGCCGCTCACCTCGGCCTTCGCGGCCTGGGCGTCGGCTGCGCAGCAGGAGACGAGGAGGCGGGTGACGTACCAGGTGCCGTCGCCGCCCCGGGTGACGAAGCCGGTGAGCCGGACCGTACGTCCCTCCAGGGAGCGGGTGCTGTCGTAGACCGCCCGGGAGCCGAACTCGCCGAGGGTGAGGTCGACCGGGTCCCCGGCGGGCAGGGCCGGGAAGCTGCCGACGCCCCGCGCGGCACGCTGGGCCGCCTCGCGCTCAGCGCTGTAGGAGCCGAGGGCGGGCGGTGGGAACACGAGGAGGGCCAGCGCGGGAAGGGTCAGGAGCCAGGCGACTCGGGGGCCGTGATGGTGGTCGTGGCCGTCGCCGGGGTGGTGGTCGTCGCCGGGGTCGCCGCCGTGGTCGTGGCCGGGGTCGTGGCCGGGGTCGTGGTCGTCGCCGTGACTGTCGCCATCGCCGTGGCCGTGGCCGTCGCCCGGGTGGTGGCCATGGTCTTGGTCCTGGCCGTCGCCGTCGCCGTGGTACGGGTCCTGGTGGGGGTCGTCGCCGTGGTACGGGTCCTGGCGCGGGTCCCGCTGTTCCCCGGCCGTCCGTGCCACCGCCGTCATCACCGCCACCACCGCGCCCAGCAGCACCAGCACCACCCCGGACACCACCAGGTACGGCCGCAACCCCGCCTGCACGTACCTCAGGTACAGCTCGCTGAAGAGCGACACCCGCAGGATCGCCGCGCCCACGAGCGCGAGCAGTACGGCCGGTCCGTAGCGCCTCACAGCAGCCACCACCCCACCAGCACGCTGCTGACCACGGCCACCACCCAGGTCGCGGACGAGAACCGCACAGCGAAGGCCCTGCCGAACGTGCCCGACTGCAGCGCGAACAGCTTCAGGTCCACCATCGGCCCGACCACCATGAACGCCAGCCGCGCGGTCGGCGAGAAGCCGCTCAGCGACGCCGCCACGAACGCGTCGGCCTCACTGCACACGCACAGCACGACCGCCAGCACGGCGAGCAGCAGCACCGACAGCCAGGCCGACCCGGTGAACACCTCCAGCAGCGACCGCGGCACGACGATGCCGAACGTCGCCGCGGCCGCCGCCCCCACCACCAGGAACCCGCCCGCGTGCAGGAAGTCGTGCTGCAGCCCGGCGACGAAGGCCCGCGGGCCACCCGGGGCGTGCGCCGCGCCCCCCTTCGGCAGCCGCAGCCACTCCTCACGGCCGAACCGCGCCCACAGCCAGCCCATCACCACGGCCGTGGCGAGCGAGGCGACCAGCCGGCCGAGGACCATCTCCGGCTGCCCGGGGAAGGCGATCGAGGTCGCCACGAGGACGACGGGGTTGATCGCGGGCGCCGACAGCAGGAAGGCGAGCGCCGCCGCCGGGGCGACACCGCGCCGTATCAGGCTCCCGGCCACCGGCACGGACGCGCATTCGCAGCCGGGCAGCACGACGCCCGCCGCCCCCGCGACCGGCACGGCGAGGGCCTCGCGGCGGGGCAGCAGCCGCTGGAACACCCGCTCGGGCACGAACGCCGCGATCGCCGCCGACACGACCGTGCCCAGCAGCAGGAACGGCACGCCCTGGACGGTGATCGCGGTGAACACCGTCCACCAGGCCGCGACGGGCGGGGTGTAGAGGTCGAGCGCCAGCACGGGCCCGAGCACCGACGCCACCGTCACGACGGTGATCAGCGCGGCGCCCCCGAGGACGGCGTACACCAGGGCCCGCAGGCCCAGCCGTATGCCGTCGCCCACCGTCCGTTGGTTCTCCACGTGCCCCGCCCCGGTCGTTCACATCCCGCGAGGAGGCTAACCCGTGCGGCTGCGCGGAGCGCGTGCGCCCTCACAGAGGGGGCTGTGCGGGCGCGGGCCCGAGGGTGGTGGTGCCGGGGGCCGTACGGTGCCCGAGGCCCGTCCGGTAGACGTCCAGGGCCGCCTCCACCCTCCCGGTGCGCCGGAGCAGGTCGCCCAGCAACCGGCACAAGTCGGCCAGGTCCCCCGCCGCGCCCGCCCGCTCCAGCAGGCTCAGGGCGCGGACGTAGTGCTCCTCGGCGTCCTCGGTGCGGCGGGCGTCCTCGGCGATGATGCCGAGCAGCCGGTGCGCGGCGGCGGAGTGGACGGCGCCGCGCTCGGGGGACAGGTGCCCGAGGACGTCGTGCAGCAGGGCCGCGGCCTCGTCGGACCTGCCGCGTCGGTGCAGCACGTCGGCCAGCTCCACGGCGACCTGGCTGCTGTAGAGGGCGGCGCGCCTGGCCGACAGCATGCCGAGGGCCTCGCGCAACTCCGCTTCGGCGCGCTCGAGTTGGCCGTCCTGGGCGTAGACGTAGCCGCGCATCCAGTGGCAGTTGGCCAGTTCGGTGCGGATCTGCAGGCTCCGGTACAGCTCGGCGGCCTTGGCCAGGGAGGCGTCGGCCTCGGCGAGGCGGCCCTCGGCGACCAGGGTCCGGGCGACGGAGCGGTGCATCCGGGCGACCAGGGCGGGGTCGCCGGACTGCGGGGCGAGCGCCAGGGCGAACTCGGCCGCCTGGGCGGCGCGGGCGTGCGCGCCCATGTCCATGTACGGGCCGATGGCGCTGGCGTAGAGCAGCAACAGGGCGTCGGGGTCGTGCAGGCCGCCGCGGTTCAGTTCGTCGAGGGCGGTCTCCAGCAGGTAGACGGCGTAACGAAGTTCGCCGGCGAGGTAGTGCGCCACGGCCCGGCCGCGCAGGGCCGGGACCCGGGCGGGCAGCGGCGCGTCGGCCAGGCACGCCTCGGCCCGCTCGAAGTACTCCCGGCCCGCCACCAGCTCGCCCGTCTCCAGGGCGCACTCGCCGAGACCGAGGAGGGCGGCGGACTGCTCGGGGGCCAGACCGTGTGTCCGGGCCTCGGCGAGCAGCTCGGCGTACTGCCCCGCAGCCGCCTCCGCCTCCCCGACGGCGAGGGTCCGCTGGGCCTCGGTCAGCCTCAGCCGCAGCTCGGTCACGAGCCGCGCCGAGTGCCCGGTGGCCAGCTCCTCGAAGGCGACGCCGAGCCGCTCCGCGAGATGCCGCAGGGCGTCGTCGGAGGGCCGCACCCGGCCCGACTCCAGGGTGGAGATGTAGGCGGGGGTGTACACGGGCTCCGCCAACTGCCGCTGTGTCAGCCCCCGTTCGACACGCAACCGCTGCACCCGGCGACCGATGGTCCCCGGATCATCACGCTCCCCCACGCCAACTCCCCCTGACCCTCTTGCCGTTCGCTGTGAACAGCCCCTAGGTTAAATGGAGTGTTAAGCCGAATTGTCGAACTTGCTTAATACGTCGCCACCGTAGTCGCCGCCCCTGTTGCGAGGTCGCCGTGCTGGAACGCACACGCACCGCCGAGCGGTACGCCCGAGGCGTCACCGCCGCCGTCGTCGCCGTGGCGACCCTGCTGCTGGCGGCGAACGCGGGACCGGCGAGAGCCGAGGCACCACAGCCGGGCCCGCAGGCCGTCGCCGACTCCCGCTGAGCGCCAGGGCATGGCCTGATCTGCTTGCCTGTTCACCCGTGCGCGAGTGGAGTGTTCTCGCCTGCGCGGACGACTCTGCGTGCCCGTTCGGGCGTGATGCCTTGAGCGTGTCGGTATGACGGGTCCTGGGCCAGATCCAGCCGACCTCTCGCGTTGGCCGACGAGCACAGGGCGGCCACAGCACGGACGATCGGGTAGCCGTTTCACGCTGGCCCGCAGCGGTGGCGATCGCCGCCATTGGCAGCCCCAGCAGCGCAATCCCTGCTGGCCCCGCTGCCGGTGGCACATTGGCACGCCGTGTGGCCCCTCACACGTCTTCGCTGCTCATCCACGGGTGCGGAATGGCCACTTGATTGTTGGCGTGTACACGCCCTCGCGTGATACGACTCTCCCCTTTGCAGATCTTGTGTCTCCTTTATGGAGGCGAAGGGGAGGGGTAGCGGTGCGTACCGCTAGATCATTGATAGTTCTCTCGGTGCTCCTGGCATTACTGGGTGGAGGCATCCTGACGGCAGGAAGCGTGTCTGCGGCTCCGGGCGGGGCCGTCACCATGCAGAGCCTTCCGGCGGCCAGGACGTCGAAGCCACTGAAGCCCGAGCGTCCTATGACGCTCAAGGAACGGCGTGCCCAGGTCGAGGAATTGCGGGAGCCGAAGGCGCCCGGCACGAGTGTCAGCCTCCCGGGGAAGCGGACTCTGGAGAGCGACGCCGCCGCGCCCGACGCCAAGGGCGTCAAGCCGGAGCGAGGCCCTGCTGCGGCGGCAGCACTGGGACCTCCGACGAACCTGCGGGTTGCCCCTCATCCTTGGTTCGGCTTCGACGTGGAGTGGGGCAACGTCAAGTACGACACGCCTGTGGGGACCGAGTCGATCTACCGGGCCTTGTACCGGGCCTCGGACAACAAGCTGATCAAGCAGTGGTGCGACTCGGACCCGGATGGGTCGAGTGACTCTTCCGGGAAGACGTTCAACTGGGGTGTCTCCGACCCGACGATCCTGACCAAGGGCGTCGAGTACTACATGAAGATCGCCGTTTCAGCCGACCGGGGAACGCATGCTGACCCCCTCGGCAAGGGCTGCGCCAAGGATTGGAGCGCCGAGGCGAAGGGTCCGAAGATCGCGGCCGAGGGGCGGCCGGTGACCGTTCCCGTCACAGAGACCTACGGATGCGGTTGCCTGGACACCACGGGCCGGCTGATCTTCCAGGGCTACATCGGCGACCGGTGCCCAGACGGAAGCCATGCTGGACGCCCAACTTCCTGCTCCCGGCGTGCCGTTCGCACTGCGGCGGACGTACTCGTCCAACAACTCGATGTCGGGGATCTTGGGCAAGGGCTGGTCATCCGCCTTTGATGTGCGCCTTCAGGTGTCGGACACCAAGGTGGTCTACTCCGCCGACAGCGGGGCCCGCATCACCTTCACCAAGGACGCCTCCTCCGGCGCCTACAAGGCCTCGTCGCTCGGTGTCACAGCGGCCCTGACCGGGTCGGCGACCGGCGGGTTCACGCTGACCAGCGGCACGCGCGAGAAGTTGACGTTCAACGGCGCGGGCCGGCTCACGCGCTGGCGTGACGCCGGCGGTGTCGGTCTGACCTTCGCGTACTCGGGTACGGACCTTGCATCGGTGACGGACGGCGCCGGGCGTGTGGTCAAGCTGACGGTCGATCCGGCCAGTCATCTGCTGGAAGCGGTCGACCTTCCCGGCGGTCAGAGCGTCGACTACGGCTACACCGACGGGCTGCTCACCTCCGTGAAGGGCACAGACGGCGGGACCGTCACCTACGGCTACGACGCGCGGGACCAGCTCACCAGCGTCACCGACGCGGCGGGTCGCACGACGATGCAGGTCCAGTACGACAGCAGCGGTCGCGTCAAGGAGCACACCGACGCCGCCGGCAAGAAGGCCACCTTCTCCCGGGCGACGCTGGAGACCGACTACCAGGACGCGGCCGGCGGCATCTGGACCGACCTGTACCACGGCAGCGTGCTGCGCAACCGCATCGATCCCCTCGGCAACGTCACGTCGTACCAGTACGACGCGAAGCTGCGTCTGACGGCCGTCACGGACCCGGCCGGGCGGCGCACGACCATGACCTACGACTCCGCCGGCGGCCTGCTGAGCCGCACCAGCGCAGGCGTGACCCAGTCATGGACGTATGACTCCGCCCGCAACGTCTCCTCCCACACGGACGGGCGCGGTGCCAAGACGACGTACAGCTACGACACGGCCCGGCGGCTGACCGCCATCGACGGCCCGGCGGGCAAGACCTCCTTCACCTACAACACGCTGGGGCAGGTGGCCACGACCACCTCTCCCCGGGGCAAGGTCACCTCGCTCGGCTACGACGTCAAGGGCAATCTGACCTCGCGCACCTCGCCGTCCGGCGCGAAGGCCACCTACACCTACGACGCGGCAGGACGCGTGCTCACCAGCACCGACCCGCGTGGCAACGCCTCCGGGGCGGACCCGGCCAAGTACACCACCACCTACGCCTACGACGCTGCCGGGCGGCTGGCGAAGACCACGGACCCGGCCGGTAACGCCACCACCTACGACTACGACGCGAACGGCAACCAGACCAAGGTGACCGACGCGGCGGGCAGTGTCACCGCCTACCGTTACGACAAGTTCAACCGCGTCACCTCGGTGACCGCCCCGGACGGTTCGGTCGAGAGAACCACCTACCACGCGAACGGCAACGTCTCCGCCGAGACCGACGCGGCGGGCGGAAAGACCACCTACGGCTATGACAAGGCGGGCCGCCTTGTCTCAGTCACCCCGCCGAACGGCAACGCAGCCGGTGCGGACCGGGTCAAGTACAGGACCACGTACGCCTACAACAAGGCCGGCAACCTCACCAAGACCGTCGCCCCGACAGGCGCCGTGACCACCACCTCCTACGACGCCCTCAACCGGCCCACCAAGGTACCGACCCGCTGGGCCGCGCCACGGGCACGTCCTACGACGCCAACGGCAACGTGACCCAAGTCACCGACCCGCTGGGCAAGGTCACCAAGTACACCTACACAGCCGCCGACCTGCTCGCCACAGTGACCGACCCTCTGGGGAAGGTCACGACCTACCGCTACGACGCCGCCGGCAACCGCACCTCCGTCACCACGCCGCTCGGCAACAAGACGACCTACGCCTACGACCATGACGACCGCCAGGTGCGGATGGTCAGCGCCCGCGGCAACGTCTCCGGCGCCACCCCGGCGAAGTACACCTGGACCACCCGCTACGACACCGCCGGCCATCCCGTCAGCCTGACCGACCCGCTCGGCAACGCCGCCAAGCGAACCTACGACGCCCTCGGCAACGTCACCTCCCTCACCGACCCGGCACAGCGCACCACCGACTACGGCTACGACGTCCTCGGCCGCCTGACCTCGGTGACCGCCCCCGACGGCGGCAAGATGACCTACGCCTACGACAAGGTCGGCAACCGCGTTCAGCGCACCGACCCCGCCGGGCATGTCACCGTCTACGGCTACGACCCAGCACAACGGCTGACCTCCGTCACCGACCCGCTCGACCGCGAGACGACCTACGCCTACGACGCCGACGGCAACCTCACCAAGAAGACCACGCCCCGGGGCACGACCACCCAGACCTTCGACCTCCGTGGCCTGCTGAGCAAGGTGGACTACTCCGACTCCACGCCGGACGTCACCTACGAGCACGACGCCGCCGGACAGCTGACTCTGCGCGACAACGGCGTCGTCTCCGAGGACTTCGTCTACGACAACGCCGGACGCCTCACCAAGAGCCGCGGCTTCGCCTACACCTATGACGCCGCGGGCCGGATGCTGACCCGCAAGTACGGCGACGGCAACACCATCACCTACACCTATGACGCCGACGGCCGCACCGCCACCATGGCCGCCGACTCCAAGACCACCGGATACGCCTACGACGCGGAGGCGAACCTCACCCGCAGCACACTGCCCAACACCCTGATCGAGGACCGGGCCTACGACGCCGCCGCTCGGCTGACGTCCGTCACCTCCACGAAGGCCGGGGCGGTGGTCACCAAGACCGCGCTCGCCCTCTCCCCGGCCGGGCAGCCCACCCGCATCGACACCACGCGAGACGGGGTAGCCGAAGGCGGCTACGACCTGACCTACGACAAGGCCGGGCGGATCACTTCCGGCTGCGCCCCGCAGCCGCCGGTCAGCGGCTGTGCCGCCTCCCGCGCCACCAGCTACACCTACGACAAGGCGGGCAACCGCCTCACCTCGACGCGCGGCACGACGGCCACCAGCTATACCTACGACGCCGCCGACCAGCTCACCTCGAAGACCAGGGGCTCCACCACCACCAGCTACGACTACGACGGCGAAGGCAACCAGACCAAGGCCGGAGCCAACACCTACACCTACGACCTGGCCGGACAGATCTCCGCCGCCACCGTCGACGGCACCGCCTACACCTACGAACACGACGCCGAAGGCAACCTGGTCACCACCAGCAAGGCCGGAGCCGTCACCAAGCGCCTCCAGTGGGACCCCAACGCCCCGCTGCCCATCCTGGCCACCGAGCTCAACGGCGCCGGGAAGGTCCAGCAGTCCTACCGCTACGACCCGCTCGGCCAGCCCACCGCCACCAAGACGGCCTCCGGCGCCGTCTTCACCTACACCCACGACGCCCTGGGCTCACCCCTCGACGTCACCGACCGCACCGGCAAGATCTACCAGCGCTGGGCCTACGACCCCTTCGGTAGCCGGGTCCTGGACACCCAGACCACCGGCGCCCCGGCATCCAGGCCCTCCTACACCGGCGCCTACGTCGACACCACCACGGGTTACCTCGACCTGCGCGCCCGCCAGTACGACCCGGCCACCGGCCGCTTCACCCGTCCCGACCCCTACACCCCCGACCCGGACACGCCCTACACGCAGCCCTACGCCTACGTGGAGAACATGCCCACCAGCCGCGTCGACCCGAGCGGCCTGTGCAGCATCACCACGCAGATGAAGGACCTGTTCTCGGGTAACTGGGGCTGGAACACCGAGTGCGCCAAGGAGGACCGCGAAACCGCGACCCTGCCGCCCACGTCCCAGTCGGCCAAGCACCTCTCCGACAAGGTCACCAACAAAGCCATCGAGGTCACCGGCCAGACCAGCCTCGGCCTCCTCGACGGCCTCACCCTCACCGGCTTCAGCCACCTCACCGGAGCCGAAGTCGTCTGCCCACCGGCCTACAACGTCGGCCTGTACGGCAGCATGGTGCCCTTCCCGGTGAGTGGCGGTGGGAAGAGGCTCGCGGCGGAGGCGGCGGAGCTGGGTCTCAGAGGCACCGTCACGACGGGGCTCAAGACCCTCATCAAGAAGGCCAAGCTGCCCACGCAGGGCGGAGTTCGCTATGTGCCACCGAGCGGCGTGAGTGTGGCCGCAGGCCTCCCGCGAACGAGCAGGGGCGGTTACATCGACAAGTTCGGGAATGTTTGGGAGCGGGGTCCGTCTCGAACAGCCGGTGAGGCTTTCGAGTGGGATGTGCAACTGAGTAAGCACGGCCGTTCCCAGTATTCCTGGCTCAAGCCGGGAAGCGGCAAGCCGCTGAACCATCTCAATGTGTCCTTGAAGGGAATCATCACACACGTCAGCTGAGTTCGAAACGGAGGCGAGGGTGGCAGTAGTTTCCTAGCGGATACACTGCTACCTTCGCCGATTTAGCCTGGACAGCCCTGGAGGGGACGATGCGGGGAGTGGCTGAACTCCAAGCACTGCTTCGAGTCTCGAATGATCGAGCCATGAATCGCTTGACTTCGAGGATAATGCGCGAGTTTCCCCTGGGGCTCGGCGAGGGAGAGGGTCAAGAGTACTGGAAGGACCGTGGGCTTCGGGACGTGAGATTCCCGATCCTCCTCGAGGAAGGATCACCGCCCGGTGACCTGTTGTGCCAAGTACTCGCTGGTGCCTGGTCCTTGGCGGGACCATGGACAGTCCTAAGTGTGGGTGAACCGTTCGCCGCAGGGTGGGAGTTCGTTGCCATCGCCGACCACCGGACTGCCGGCATCAAGATTCCAGGGGTAGAGTGGATGAGAATCTCGATGTTCCTGGATTCCTCTGAAACCGCAGGGTGATCGAATCAGCCGAGGAGTTCGTCAGACTGCGCTTCAGCGACGACCCCGAGGAATACCGGAGGGCAAGTGCAGAGTCGACTTCCCTGGACGTGTGGAGGGAAGTAGTCGACCGGTATCTGGAAGCCCGTTTCTGGGTTGCGCACAACAAAACGTCCCCCTTGGGGATCCTGCGCATGCTTGCGCCCGACCCGGACCCAAAGGTGAGGTCCATCGCGGCGATGAAGCGCAAGTTGACTCCGGACATTCTGTCAGCTTTAGCTGCATACCCTGACGAATCTGTCAGACTTGCGGTCGCCAACCACAAGAAGGTTCCCAGGTCCGTACTTGAGCAGCTCCGATCGGATTCTTGGAGTGCTGTCCGGGACCCGGCGCGTGATCGGCTCGAAGGCAGCTACTGACCCCGCGCAGGGCGGCACGGGGCGATAACCACGAAGTCCTCCGTGGTCCAGCACCTGGGGGCTGCCCCTCGTGCCTCTGGCGGGCGGTCGCAGTGGCTGGGTCTCGTCTTCGATGACGAGACCCAGCCTCAGTTGTGCCGAGGCTCTCGCTGTACGGCCCCTGGGGACCACGACAGCGGCGAGGTGGTGGAACTTCGTACTGGTCGACGTCGGCCGGCCGGAGACCAGCGATACGCCCCTGGTTGCGCCTGGCGTCATCGCACCCGGTGTTCCACTGGTGCGATACGCCGAGTCCAGCCAGGACAACTCTCAGAGTGGCGTCCGCCTTTACGCGGACGGGCGCCGTGTTCGCTTCGGGCAGGAGAGTGCATCGCGGCCAGCCGGTGACCCAGCAGCGGTGTTCGGTATCTGGGGACACGTGGTCGAGCTCGACGTACGGCTCGACCTCGACCACATGGCCCGGCTGCGCGCCGTGTGCGGCCTCGTCGGGTGCCCCGTCCCTTCAGCCCCCGGTCCGCACGCCCCAGTTCACGCGCTGACGTACGTCACGAAGGTGGCGTAGGCCTCCGGAGAGACGGTGAGGATGCCGGCCTCGGTGTTCTTGGAGTCGCGGACACCGACGCCTGTTCCGAGGTGGGCGACCTCGACACATTCGCCGCCGTTGCTCCCGCTGTACGACGACTTACGCCACTGAGCACGCGCCATGTCCAGGTTGCTCCCCATAGCGTTCCTCCATCACCCGGGCGATCAGAGCCGCCGAGTTCCCCTCGGAGAGGGCATCGGCCTGAAGGCGAGCGTAACCGACCGAACGTTCCCTGATGACCTGAGGATTGGCCGTCGTGTGGCCCTGGTCGTAGCTCTCGCTGTAGTGGATGTCCGGGTCGCCATCGAATCGCAGGAGGGTGAAGGAGCCCATCATCGAGGAGTGCTGGCCGGCTGAGAACGGAAGGATCTGGAGGTGAGTCCACGGCTTCCCGACGTGGCTCAGCAGGTGGGCGAGTTGGTTTCGCATGATGTCGCGACTGCCGATCTGCCGGTAGAGCGCCGACTCGTCCAGCACCGCCCACAGCACCGGCGGCTGCTCACGCTCCAGGACGCGCTGCCGGTCCATCCGGGCCGCCAGCATCTCGTCGAGCTTCTCCCTCTGATCGACTCCCAGTACAGCCCGGGCGTAGTCCGTCGTCTGAAGAAGTCCGTACACCAGCTGGCACTGGTACGTGGAGATGTACGACGCCCGCGCTTCCAACTCCGCGAACTGTTGAAACCACGTCGGCAACTGGCTCCGCAGAACCAACCCCACCAACCGCGAGAAACAACCGTCCGTCATCAGCGCCGCATCCGCCCGCTCCGCGAACTCCCTGGTCGGGACCTTGTGCGCGGTCTCGATCTGGCCGACGAGGGAGCCCGTGCAGAAGATGCTGTTGCCCAGTTCCTGCTGGGACAGCCCCGCACTCTCGCGGTACCGGCGGAGCTCCGAGCCGAAGTAGTCCAACGGTGAGGCGGTGGGGTCGAGTCGGCGGATGTTGGGTATGGAGCGGTCACCCCCGGATCCGAACGCCGCACGGCGTTCATTTCGGTCTGTAGCCGAGAGTAACCACACGACTCCACGCTGGTGGCATGAATCATGTAACCCACCAGCCGGCGCCAGGACTTGGCCCCAGGTATGGCGTCGACTTCACCCTCGGTGAGCACTCCGCCCGGCATCTGCGCCGCATCCTCAGGGTGTATCTCACCGCCTGGGGGATGGCCGAACTGTGCGACTCCGCCTCGCTCGCCCTCACCGAGCTGGTCACGAACGTCGTACGGCACACGCCCGACCGGCGCGCCGCGGTGCTGGTGCTGCGGCGGCCGGACGGGCGGGGACTGCGCGTGGAGGTCACGGACACGTGCCCCCGACCGCCACTGTCCACAGCTGTGGACGAACTCGCCGAGCACGGACGCGGCGTGCTGATCGTCGACGCCGTCACGGACCGGTGGGGGTGGGATCCGCTGCCCGGCCGGCCCGGCAAGACCGTCTGGTTCGAGTGTGACGCACTCAAGGAATTCGGTCAGTGAATGCGGTTATGTTCACGAATTCCATCCCCGCTTTTTGAATTGCATGGTCAGTGCGTCAATGACGCTACCCATCGGGGACTTATGCAAGCGATGACGAGAGGGTGAAGATCGCGCGGGGAGATTCACCCGGGTGGTGACTTCTCAGTCGGGCAGAATCTTCCTCAGTGCCTCGTCAAGGCTTTTCGCCACGTCCACGTCACCGGGCCTGCTCCCGCCCGGTCCCGGGGGCGGGCCGTACAGGGCGTCGAGTTGGGTGGTGAGGGTCTGGGTCACCGCCCCGTACAGGGGTGTGCGGGGGCGGTGCACGGCCTCGCGCAGGGCCGGAAGCAGGATGGCGCGGGAATAGCTGGTGCCGTCGGCCAGCCGGTCCGGGGCCATGCGGGCGGTGCTCTCGCCGGCGGGGGACGCCGAGGGGCCTTCGGCGTAGGCGGGTGCGTTCTCGCACGGCGGGGCGGTGCCGGCCCCCTCATAGGCTGAGAAGCGCGTCGCGGCGAAACCGGCGCGCAGCAGGCAGCGTTCGCTGTCCGGCTCGGTCAGGAACGCGATCAGTTCGGCCGCCTTCGCCGCCCGCTGGCCGGACGTCGACGAGGTGACTGCCAGGTTCTGGCCGCCGAGCACCGCCTTGCCGGGCAGCCGGGCCACGCCGAGGTTTCCCTTGAACGTCTCGTGCAGGGTCGGATAGACGTACGGCCAGTGCCGCAGGAAGGTGGTGCGGCCCTCGGCGAAGGCGCTGAGCGATTCCGCCTCGCGGGACTCGGCGGACCCCTCCAGGAGGTACGGCGACGCCGTGCGCTCACGCAGTTCGGTCACCCCCGCCGTCAACTGCTCCTCGGTCGCGGCGTACTCGCCGTCGTCGTCGGTCAGCCGGAAGCCCGGTACGGCCGAGGCGAAGGCCTCGATCGCGTTGACGGTACGGCCCTCGTACGCGGCGAGCTGGGTCGTCCAGAGCGCCTCGTAGTCGTCGATCCCGGCGTCGTCGAGGGCGCCGAGCAGCTGCCGGAGTTCGTCCCAGGTGACGTCGTCGCCGAGGTCGGTCCGCGAGGCACTCGCCTTCACCAGGTGGTCCTTGCGGTAGTACAGCAGGCCCGCGTCGCTGTTGAAGGGGACCGCGTACCGCTCGCCGTCCCAGTACGACGTGCTGTCCACGGACGGGATGAGGTCCTCGGGGTCCTTGACGGCCGAGTCGCCCAGCGGGCGGATCAGGCCGGCGTCGGCGAACTCCGGGATCCAGGTCACGTCCAGGTTCACCACGTCGTACTCGGCGCTGCCGGACTGGAGGGCGCCGAGCAGCTGGCTGCGCTGCTGGTCGGCCGAGCCGGGCAGCTCCACCAGGCGGGCCCGGTAGCCGTGTTCGCCCTCCTTATCGTTCCAGGCGTCGATGAGCTGCCGGCGGATGCCGTTCTTGCCGGTGACGTCCTGGCCGCTGGCCACCACGATCCGGGGAGAGGGGTCGGCGCCCACCGGCCGCTCCGGCACATCACCGCCGGTGCAGGCCGCGATCGTCAGCAGCGACAGCAGGGACGCCGCGGCGGACGTCAGGCGTCGGGCCATCATTCCTCCCCCGTTCCGGTGCGGGCGACCTCGTCGCGCAGGGCGGGCACGAGGTCGTCCCCGGCGTCCAGGCAGCGGCCCCGGCTCGCCTCCGCGATGAGCGTGCCGGGGCGGTCCCGGTCGCAGCCGCCGCTGTTCAGGGTCACCATCGCCACGGGCACGCCCGCGGTCCGGGCCCGGTCGACCACCTCGTCGCGGGCGCCGCCGGTGAGGCGGTTGTCGTCCTCGCCGTCGGTGAGGTACACGATCAGCTGCGGCCGCTCGTTTCCGGCGCCGCGCTCCCGCATGAACGCCAGGGCATCCAGCAGGGCGGCGGACGGATCGGCCTCCGCGTCCCGCACCCGGGCGGCGTCCAGGGCGCGCTCGGCGTCCCGGCGGGCGTGCGTGCCGAAGTCCAGCAGCTCGGTGTGTGTGCGGCCGTCGAGGCCGTGCACCGCCCACACCCCGTACTCGTCCTCCCCGCCGAGCCCGGTCAGGGTCTGCTTGAGGATGCCGGGGCCGCCGCTGGGTCCGTCCCACAGGCCGGCCATCGAGCCGGAGCTGTCGAGGAGGAACAGCACCCGACCGGGGCCGTGCGCGTTGCCGTAGTCCTCCAGCGCGCTGTCGATCTCCAGCGGTGCGGCGGGGTCCGCCGGCCGGACCTCGTCGATCAGCCCCTCGGGGGCGGACTTCGGATCGAGCAGGCGGCGCTCGCCCTGCGCGGACCTGAAGCCCTGCGCGCCGAGCACCTTGCGGCCTTCGTCGCCGCTCAGCCAGGTGCGGAAGCGGTTCGCCTCCTCGTCCCGGGCGTCGGCGTCCCGCTCGCCGTCCTCCCAGCGCACCCGCACGAACGTCGGTTCCAGACCGGGCACGTCGTCGGGGTAGGCGGCGGTGCGCGGGGCGCGCGTGGCCGGGTGGCAGCCGACGCCGCTCCTCAGCAGGAACTCCGGGACCAGGGCCGCGCTGTGGTTGTCGACGGAGTCGTCCTCGGGCAGCGCGCACAGCAGTCTGACGGCGGAGGGCTCGGGCGGGCCGGACTGCGTGATCAGCCGCTCCGCGCCGCGCGCGTCGGCTCCGCCTCCGTACAGGCCCACCGTCGCCAGCAGCGCCGGGGTGGCGAACTCCGGATCGGGGCGGCGCACTTCGGCGGGGCCCGGCGCCTGTCCGAGACGGGTGACCAGGCGCGACAGCGACTGCCCGGTGCGCTCGACGGCGTCGTGCAGACCCTCCGGGAGGGCCAGCACGACCGGCGAGTACACGAACGGCTCGGCGTCCGGCTCCAGCCGGGCGAAGACGCGGTCCTCCTGGGCCGCGGTGACCCGTTGGACGTCCGCGCGGGTGCCGGGGATCCACACATCGGGCTGCGGGCCGATGTCCCGCTGCGGGTTGTCGTCGTCACGCGGCTGCTGCCAGGCGTCGGTCCGCTTTCCCAGCGCGGTCACCACACCGGCCGCACCCGCGCTGTAGACGGTGACGCCGCTGTGCCGGCAGCCGTCGTCCGTGGTGTTGGCGCCCGAGTCGAGGTAGGCGTCCGCGGCGGTCCGCATCGCCGGCTCCAGATCGGGGTCGGTGAGGACACGCAGCTCCAGTGACGGGCCGCAGGGGGAGGAGTCGCCGATCAGTACCAGGACTACGTAGCCGCCCGCGCCGGTGACGAGAAGCGCCAGCACGACGGCCAGGCCGGTACGGCCGAGCTGGTCGAGGGCCTTCCGGGCGACGTCGAGCGGCCGCCGGAGCCAGGCGGGCCGGCGGGAGGGGCGGCCCTGGTCGGCCACCACGGGCGCCTCCAGCGGGCCCGCCGCCAGCAGCACGTCGTCCGAGTCCCAGGGGGGAGCCAGCGCCTGCGGCCGCTGCGGGTCGTCGTCCTCCGCCTTGTACCTCGCCTCGGCCATCCGCTGCTTCACCGCGGTGTACAGCTCGGAGAGCCTCATCTCCCCGCCCCCGCCGAGGACGTGCGCCACCTCGCGGGTGAACGGCGTCGCCACGTCGGCGTCCCCGCCCAGGACGCAGCGGTTGGGCTGCACGCTCATCAGCAGCAGGATCTTGTGCTTCTTCCGCTTCGGATCGTCCAAGCGGTGCCAGACACCCGCGGCGTTGCCGGCGTAGCAGCAGTCGAGGATCACCACCACCTGCTCGGCGTGGCTCTCGGCGAGCTCGCCCAGCACCTGGCTGAAAGTGACCGAGCCGGGCAGTCCGTCGCCGGTGAGCACTCGCGCGGTGCGCATCTGGAGGTGCAGCTCGTTGCCGGAGGTGGAGGTGACGGCATGACCGGCGAAGTAGAGCAGCAGCAGCCCCGTGGCCTCGTGGCAGGCGCGGCGCAGCGCCCCGGTGAAGTCGTCCGGGGCCGGTGAGGCAAGGGTCCGCACCTGGCCCGCGTCGAAGACGTTGCCCCGGTGCAGCGCGTCCTCGAGCAGCTTCCGGTTGTGCCGCACGGCGGGGAGCTGGCCGTTGACGCCCTGTGGGTCCGGCGCGGTGTGGTCGTACTCGGACACACCGACCAGCAGCGCCCGGTTCACCTTGCCGCGCGGGTCGAAGAGGCTCACCGGCCTACTCCCCGTCGGGGTCCAGTGGGCGGATCTCAGGTCCGGGATCGCCGCCCTGCAGCCTGCGGCGGTTGTTCGTCCAGGTCTTCACCGCGCGTGCGGTGTACTCGGTCAGTGCCACCACCGTGACGACGTCACCGAGCAGTTTCAGGACCAGTTCGAGGTCGGGCCCCAGCCGTCCCCTGGTCCCGTCCGTGCTGGTCCGCACCTCGATGCTCAGGTGCTCACCGGCCAGCAGTTCCTCCAGCGGCTCTTCCCGCTCCAGCCACGTCTTGAGAGCTCTGACATCGTCCACGGTCGCGCCGGCGCCCAGCCGCACGCGCACGCCTAAG
The DNA here is from genome assembly GCF_055578235.1 of Streptomyces sp. NPDC033136. NCBI lineage: Bacteria > Bacillati > Actinomycetota > Actinomycetes > Kitasatosporales > Streptomycetaceae > Streptomyces > Streptomyces sp. NPDC033136. Next base: position 428,259 of record NZ_JBVIPD010000001.1, on the reverse strand, counting down.
ACAGCCACTTGGTCCCCCTCTGTCATAACGGACATCATGACACCGGGTCAGGCCTCAGCGGCAGACCCGTGACGCGACCTCCGCAAGCGATTGCACGCCCCCTTCACGCCGTGCCCCCACGGCGCACGCGCACTCAGGACTGGGTCTGCAACTGCCGCAACTGCCGCTGCACATGATCGAGCGCCCCCTCGCGCCGCCCGGGCACCCGCCCCCGCAACGCGGCGAGCGCGGCGCCCAGTTCGCGGGCGCGGGCGGTGTCGCGGACCTGGCCCCACTGGTGGTGCGCCCGGTCCACGGCGGCCTCGACGGCCGGGGCGTCCGGCGCCTGCCCGGCGTTCAGGCGGGCGGTGGCGATCGCCAGCCAGGTGCGGCAGCTGCGGGCCGCGTCCCCGGCGAACATCGCCAGGTCGGCCCGGACCTCCGCCCAGTGCAGGGCCTCCTCGGAGGCGGGCCCGTGCGCGGCGACGGCGGCCTGCTCGTGCCGGGCGGCGAGTCCGTCGGCGTCGGAGTGGCGGCCGGACTGGACGGCGGCGGTGATGGCGGCGTGCGGATCACCGGCCGACGGGCCCGGCGTGCTGAGGACGAGGTCCGTGCCCGCGCTCTCCGGCGTGATCCGGGCCAGCGCCTGCTGGTGCAACTGGTCGGCCGGCGGCCGGAATCCGCTGCGCAGGATCGTCGCGACGGCCTTCATGTACGCGGGTGCCGCGATGGCGCGCCGGGAGGGCGGGGGCGCGATGCGACCGTGAACGGCGTTGCCGCGCCCCGAGTCCAGCGGGGTGCCGCGCAGCAGTTCCCAGGTCTCGGCGTCGGCGTGCAGGTCGAGCAGGAGGGTCGTCGCACCGGCCGGCCGCAACCGCAGTTCCTCCCGGAACCAGTGCCAGGGGAACGCCGTGTAGCGGGCGGTGGAAGGGGTGGTGCGGGCCAGCGCGAGGTGGGGCAGGCGCTGCCGGCGGTCGAGCTGGAGCTGGCCGGTGACGTACACGGTGAGCGGGCCGGGGGCCGCGGCGGCGGCGCGGAGCCGGGTGAGGACGGCCTGCGGCTCCAGCGGGTCGGCGAGTTCGACGACGTTCGCGGTGTCCGTGCCGGCCAGGACGGCGGGCGGCACGGCGGCCAGGACGGGGAGCACGGAGGCGGCGTCCACCAGGCGCCCCTTGCCCACCGGTGAAGCCGCCAGCAGCAGCACGGTTCCGGGCATCGTCCCTCCCCCTGTGTCGATCACGTACGGCAGCACCGTAACCGCTGCGGCTGCAAAGGGGGGCCTCAGGACCGCAAACGTCCGCCTTCGGGGGCTTCGCGCGCCTTGCTTTCGGGGTTCTTGTTCTTGTCGTTCTTATGGTTCTTGTGGCTCATGTGGTTCTCGTCGTTCTCGTCGTTCTCGTCGCTCTCGTCGTTCTCGTCGTTCTCGTCGTTCTCGTCGTTCTCGTCGTTCTCGTCCTCCGTGCCGGAGGCGATCCGGCGGCGGACGGCGAAGACCGTGGTGTCGTCGGCCAGGTGCCCGCCCCCGTGCCGCAGCGTGCCGTCCCGTACGAACGCGGCGAGCCGGTCCGGTTCGGCGGTGCCCGGGTCCTCGGCGACGGCCCGGGCCACCTCGTCGGCGAGCAGGTAGAACGCCCCGGTGCCGTCCCGGGCCTCGGTCACGCCGTCCGTCACCAGCAGCAGCGTCTCGTCGGCGGCGACCCGCAGCCGCCGTGCCCCGGGCGGGGCGGGCGCGAGGTCCCGGAAGCCGAGCGGCAGCCCGGCCGGGGCCGCCAGGGTGCGGACCCCGCCCGGCCCGACGGCGAGCGGCGGCTCGTGCCCGAACAGCAGCACGTCCACCGCCTCCCGGTCGTCGTCGGGGAAGCCGAGCAGCACGGCCGTGGCGAACCGGTCGGCGTCCGAGCGCGCCAGGGCGACCGTGTGCCCGCGGTGCCGGATCATCCGCGTCTCCAGCCGCCCGGCGACCGTCGCGAGGCCGGCCTCGTGGTACGCGGCCTCCCGGAACGTGCCGAGCAGCGCGGCCGCCGCCTCCACCGAGCCCAGGCCCTTGCCCTGCACGTCGCCGACCAGGACGCGGGTGCCGTGCGGGCCGGGCTGGATGTCGTAGAAGTCGCCGCCGACGCGGGCGTGGGCGTCGGCGGTGAGGTAGACACCGGCGTGGTCGAGGCCGCCCCAGCCCGGCGGGAGCGGGCGCAGCACGGTGCGGCGGATGGTGTCGGTGACATCACCCATGTGCAGCGCGCGGTGCTCGTTGCGGACCCGGACCACACAGGCCAGGACGGCGAGGACGCCGCCGATGGCGACGAGGACGAAGTCCGCGAGTCCGGCCTGGTACTCGTGCGGCCAGGCGCCGTCCGCGACCACGTAGGTGACGAGCGAGAGGGCCGCGAACAGGGCCGTGCACCACACCCCGCAGAGGGAGGCGGCGATGCCGGGTACCAGCACGACCCAGGAGATCATGCGGAACTCGCCGGGGGTGAGGTAGTCGGCCACCGCGATGACGACGAGCAGCAGCAGTGGCGGCACCCAGGCCACGCTGCGGCCCCGTACCCGCAGCAGCTCCTGCCGCCGCAGGAGGTCCCGGCGGCCGGCCCGGGCGTGCCGGTCGGGCGGGCCGTGCCCTCCGTGGTGGCGGCTCACGGCCCCAGCGAAACACGGGGCCGTGCCCGCCGCACCCGGTCCCGGGCGGCGTGGGGGCCGCTCCGCCGACTTGCCGGCCGCTGCCCGCCGGTGTGCCCTGGAAACCAGGGGCAGGGACAGAGAGGAGAGCTCTCATGGCTCATGCGGCACCCGCCTCACGCAGGATGCTGACGCAGCGCCGTAGGCCCGACGTCTTCAGCGCCCGTACCCACGCGGCCGCGCAGGTGGCAGTGCCCGTCGTGCTCGGGCTGGTCTACGGCTTCTGGGCCGCGGCCAACCAGCGCCACGGCGGGCCCATCACGGGCTGGAACGTGCTGTTCGGCTTCGTCACCGCGCTCGTCTTCGCCGTGCTGTTCGCCGCCGTCTGGCGCCTGGGCCCGCGGCTGCGGCGGGAACCGCACGCGCTGCTCTGGTTCGCCTTCACCGGCTGCGCGATCGGCTTCCTCGTCAACCAGAGCGGCGACTCCGTCCTGCGGTCCAGCGGGTTCGGGCTGGCGGCCGGGTTGGGCGTCCTGCTGACGATGTTCTACCGCTACTACACCCACGAGGACGCCACCGGCCGGAGCATCGGCTGACTGGCTGGACTGGCTGATCCGGCTGATCCGGCTGAACTGGATGGACTGGTTGGAGTGGTTGGAGTGGTCCGCTGGTCGGAGTGGTGCGCATGATCGGCTCCCCTCTCCCCTCTCCCCTCTCCCCGCACCAGGAAGCACCCGTTCGGGTGAGCCCTCCGCCCGAGCGCGGAAAACGCCCCGCTCCGGCCCGCTTCCGCGGGTGGGGCGCCCGTACGGCTCGGCAGGCGCGGCCGAATGCCGCACCTCCGGTCGCGGGTCCGGCCCGGGGCGCCTTGCCTGGAAGGGTGCCCGAGCGCGACCCGGCGCCCGTACCCGAGCAGGCGCCCCCACGACCGCGGAACGCCCTGTCGGCCGTTCTGCTCCTCCTCGCGTGCCTGCTCCTGCCGTTCGGCGCGCTGGCGTCCTGGGCGGCCCACGGCCTGACCGACACCGGCCGCTACGTCCGTACGATGGCGCCGCTCGCCGGCGACCCGGACGTGCGGCACGCGGTCGCGGAAGCCCTCGGCGACGGTGTCATGCGGGAGGCCGGGCACCGCGTCGACACCGGTTCCGTACGCGGCGCGGTCGGCCCCTTCGTACACGACGCGACCCGGTCCTTCACCCGTACCGAGGCGTTCCGCACGGCCTGGGACGCGGCGAACCGGGCCGTCCACGACGCCGTCCTGCGGGCCCTGCGTGACGAGGGAGCGCACGGGGCACCGGTCACCGTCGACCCCGCCCCCGTCATCGCCCGGGTCAAACAGCGGCTCACCGACGACCACGTGCCGTTCGCCCACCGCATCCCGGTCACCCATGCCCGGATCCCGGTGCTCCCGGCCGAGGACGCGGACCGACTGCGCAAGGGGTACCACGTGCTGGACACCGCCGCCCTCTGGCTGCCGCTCGCCGCGGGCGTCTTCGCCGTCGCCGGGATCGCCGTCGCCGCGTGCCGCCGCCGCGCGGTCACCGCCCTCGGCCTCGGCACCGCCCTGGGCGGCGCCCTGCTGGTCCTCGCCGTCGCGATCGGACGCCGCCTCACCCTCGCCGACCTGCCCGACACCCTCCACCGCCCGGCGGCGGGCGCGGTCTACGACGCCCTGACGGCCACCCTGCGCACCGTGTCCTGGCTGCTGTGCGCCCTCGGCCTCGCGGTGGCGCTCACCGCCTGGCTCACGGGCCGGTACGGTCCCCGCCTCGCCGCGCGGCGACATGCGCGAGCGTCCGCAGCGCCCGGCGCAGATCCGGCTCCGGAGCCGACGCGAGCCCGAGCCTGACGGCGTCGGGCGTGTGCCCGGGGGCGACGGCGAAGGCGGGACCGGGCGTGACGGCGATGCCGTGCGCGGCGGCAGCCGCCGTGAAGGTGTCCGCCCGCCACGGGGCGGGCAGCTCCCACCAGGCGAAGTAGGCGCCCGGGTCGGACCGTACGGGGAAGCCCGCGAGTTCCTCGGCGAGGATCCGCTGCCGCCGCGCCGCGTCCGCCCGCTTGTCCGCCACCAGCCGCGCCACCGTCCCCTCCCCGGCCCACCGCACGGCCGCCTCCAGCGCGAACCGCCCCGCGCTCCACCCGCCCGACCGCACGGCGTCGGCCACGGCACGGACCCGGTGCGGCGGCACGACGAGGAACCCGACGGTGAGCCCGGGGGCGACCCGCTTGGAGAGGCCGTCGACGACGTGGGTGAGAGCGGGGGCGTGGACGGCGAAGGGATCACCGGGCTCCCGGAGGAAGGACCAGATACGGTCCTCCACCACAGGGAGGTTCAGGTCGTGGACGAGCCGGGCGAGTTGCAGCAGCCGCGGCCGGCTCGTCGTCATCGACGTCGGATTGTGCAGCGTCGGCTGCACGTACAGGGCGGACAGCGGCGCCGAACGGTGCGCGGCCGCGACGGCCTCCGGAAGCAGCCCGGCCGCGTCACCGGCCAGCGGCACCAGCGTGACGCCCAGCCGTGCCGCGATCTCCTTGACCAGCGGATACGTCAGCTGCTCCACCCCGACCCGGCCGCCCGGCCGGACCAGGGAGGCCAGGACGGCGGCGATCGCCTGCCGGGCGTTGCCGGTGAACAGCAGCCGCTCCGGGCCTGGGCGCCAGTCCGGCGTGGCGAGCAGCGCGGCGGCGGCCTCCCGGGCGGCCTCGGTGCCGGTGGCGGCCGCCGGTAACAGCGCCTCGGCCAGCACGTCGGGGCGCAGCAGCGGCGCGAGCACGGGCGCGAGCAGCTCCGGCTGGCCGGGCGCGGAAGGGTAGTTGAGCTCCAGGTTGACGGGCGCGGCGGCCGGACCGGCCTCGACGAGCGCCTGCCCCGCGGGCCCGGCCGGAGCGGCCCGCACGAACGTGCCGCGCCCGACCTCGCCGACAACCAGCCCGCGCCGCACGAGTTCCGCGTACACCCGCCCGGCCGTCGACGGCGCGATCCCCCTGCGCCGGGCGAACGCGCGCTGCGGGGGCAGCCGCTGCCCCGGCTTGAGCCGCCCACCGGCGATGTCGTCGGCGATCCTGTCGGCGATGCGCCGGTAGTCACCCGTCATTCGGTCCCACGATCATCCGGTCCCACCGTCACTCGGCCCCACTCTCATTCGGTCCCACCGTCATTCGTCTCCCCCGTCATGGGGTCCCCCGGCCCCCGGTCATGCGGTCCCCGCGTCATGCGGTCCCACCCTCAGTCGGCCCCCCTGCATTGCACCGAGAGCAAAGAGCTTATTGCACTGAGTAGTTGAGCGGCCTAGGGTCGACCTCATGGCTCCCTTCCTCGCATACGAGGACAAAGGCCCTGTTTCCCCTCGGCAGCCCCTTGTCCCCCTTGTCCCCCTGGTCCTCGTCCACGGCCACCCCTTCGACTGCACGATGTGGGCCCCGCAGCTGCGGACGTTCTCGGCGGCCCGCCGTGTCATCGTCCCCGACCTGCGCGGCTACGGCGCCTCCCCGACGGCCCCGGCCGTCACGGACTTCTCCGGATTCGCCCGGGACATCGAGGCCCTGCTGGACGAGCTGAAGGTGGAGTCGTTCGTCCTGGCGGGGCTGTCGATGGGCGGCCAGATCGTCATGGACTGCTACCGCCTGTTCCCCGAGCGCGTACGGGGCCTGGTCCTCGCGGACACGTTCCCGTCCGCCGAAACCCCGGAGGGCGTCCGTACCCGCGACGCCATGGCGGACCGGCTCCTCACGGAGGGCATGCGCGGCTACGCCGACGAGGTCCTGGAGCGGATGGTCGCCCCGTACGCGACCGCCGAGGTCAAGGCGCACGTCCACGGCATGATGACGCGCACCTCCCCGCAGGGCGCCGCCGCGGCCCTGCGCGCCCGCGCCCGGCGCCCCGACTACAACGCCCTGCTGCCACGCGTCCGTGTCCCGGCCCTGGTCGTCGTCGGAGCCGACGACACCTTCACGCCGGTCTCCGACGCCCGGTCCCTGCACGCGGCCCTCCCCGACTCCACCCTGCACATCGTCGAGGGCGCGGCCCACATGCCGAACCTGGAACGCCCGGAGGTGTTCGACCAGGCGCTGGGAACACTCCTGGACCGGGTCGATCAGCGGCAACCTTCCGCCGCCCCACCCCGTCTTTGAGGGAGGATTCGGGCATCCCGCCCAGCGATCCGGGCATCCCCCCTGCGAACGGAAGGCCGGGCCTTGGACACCGCCGCTGCCGAGTGGACCGCCACCGACGGGCCGAGCCGCCGTCCGCCCGGGCGGCGGCTCGGCGCCTGGTGCGCCGCCCTGCTGTTCGCCGGGGTCAGCGTGGTGGTCGGTTTCCGGGCCGCCGACAGCGACGGCATCACCCCCGTCCCGCAGCTCCTCGCCTTCCTCCCCTGGCTGCTCGTGCCCACCGCCGTCGCCCTGCTGCTGACGCTGCTGTCGCGCTGGTGGCCCGGCACGGCCTGGGGAGTCGTCCTGCTCGGCCTGCTGGCCTGGTTCACCGACCCGTACGGCAAGGTCGGCGACCCCGCGGGCCGCCCGGTCGCCGAACTGCGCGTGCTCACCTCGAACGTCGAGTTCGGCCAGGGCACCGCCTCCCTCGTCGACGCCGTCCGCCGCGAGAAACCGGACGTGGTCTTCGTCGAGGAATGCGACCACGAGTGCGACGCACTGCTGAAGCGTGACCTCGCGCGCGACTACCCGCACCGCCGGGCCGTCGAGGGCGGCGGCTCCGAGGGCTCCGTCATCCTCAGCCGCTTCCCGCTCCGGCCCACCGGCGGCGTCCCCGGCACGATGGGCATGCCCGGGGCGATCGCCGACGTCGACGGGCACGCCGTACGGCTCCAACTCGCCCACCCCATGCCCCCGCTGCCCGGCCAGGTGGACCTCTGGCGCCGGGAGCTGGGCGCCCTGCGCGACGCGGCCGCCACCGACCCCGGCACCCCCCTCGTCCTGGCCGGCGACTTCAACGCCTCCCAGGACCACGCCGCCTTCCGCCGCATCCTCGACACCGGCCTGCGCGACGCCTCCCGCCTGGACGGCGCCGAGCGCACAGTGACCTGGCCGGCCCAGACGGCTCCGACGTTCGGCGCGCAGATCGACCACGTCCTGGTGTCCGAGGAGTTCGCGGCCAACCGCACCCGCATCCTGGACCTGGCCGGCACGGACCACCGGGCGGTGGTGACGGACCTGACGCTGCACTCACATCGGTGAGGAGAGGAGAAGAGAAGAGAGGAAGGGGGGCGCCGGACAGGCGCCCCCCCCCATGACCCACTCTCCGCTCAGACGCCGATGTCGCAGCCGTCGGCACGCCACACGGCTACGACCGCCGGCCGGACGTACTTGCCGGGACCGTCGGGCCAGGTGCTGGCGGGCTGCTCCACGGACGCGCCGTCGATCTCCCCCGGGTGCTGCACGGCGACCAGCACGCGCCGGTCCTGGATGATCGGACCGCAGGTCTCGGCCCCGTTCGGCACGGTCAGGAACTGCTTCAGCTCACCGCGCCGCTCACCCCGGGTCGCCACACCGAACAGCCCGTCGTGCGAGCCGAGCCGGGCACCGTCGGTGGAGATCCACAGGTTGCCGTAGGGGTCGAACGCGACGTTGTCCGGGCAGGAGATCGGGCTGACGCCGTCCTTCGGGAAGCCGGCGAAGTACGTCGCCGGGTCGTCCGGGTCACCGGCGACGAGGAACAGCGACCAGGCGAACCTGGTGCTCTCGGGCCGGTTCCACCGCTCGGTGAGCTCCAGGACGTGCCCGTGCTTGTTGGCGTGACGCGGGTTGGCCTCGTCCGCCTTGGCGTTGGAGCCGACCCCGCGGTTGGAGTTGTTCGTCAGGGCGACGTACACCTTGCCGGTCACCGGGTTGGGCTCGATGTCCTCGGGCCGGTCCATCTTGGTCGCGCCGACCTTGTCACCGGCGAGCCGGGTGAAGACGAACACCTCCTCGGCGCTCATCCCCTCCACGTGCGAGACGGCGCCGTCGGCGCCGGCGGTGGCCAGCGGGATCCACTCGCCGCTGCCGTCGAACTCACCGTCGCTCGGCAGCTTGCCCGTGCCGTCGATCTCGAGGGCGGGGGAGTCACCGGTGAGCTTGGCGACGTACAGCGTGCCCTCGTCGAGCAGGGAGAGGTTGTGCTCACGCACGGACCGTGAGGTGCCGCGCTTCATCCTCTTGCTGCTGACGAACTTGTAGAAGTAGTCGAAGCGCTCGTCGTCACCGGAGTACACGACGGGCCGCCCGTCGTGCGTCAGCCGCACGGTGGCGGCCTCGTGCTTGAACCGCCCGAGGGCGGTGTGCTTGCGCGGCGTGGAGCCCGGGTCGTAGGGGTCGAACTCCACGACATACCCGAAACGGTGCACCTCGTTCGGCTCCTGCGCGAGGTCGAACCGCTTGTCGAACCGCTCCCACTTGCGCTCGGTCGCCCCGGTCCCGACGCCGTACCGCTTGTCCGTCGCCCGGCTGCCGTGGGCGAAGTACTGGTTGAAGTTCTCCTCGCCGTGCAGGGTCGTGCCCCAGGGGGTGACACCGCCCGAGCAGTTGTTGAGGGTGCCGAGCACCTTGGTGCCGCCCGGGTCGGCGGAGGTCTTCACGAGGTCGGACCCGGCGACGGGCCCGGTGAGGCGGAACTCGGTGGTGGCGGTGACGCGCCGGTTCAGCTGGTGCCTGGCGACAGCGGTGAGCTTGCCGGTCCTCCTGTCCTCCTCCACCACCACGGCGGACAGCCCATGGGCGGCCCAGGCGATCTCGACCTGCTCGCGGGTGGGGGCGGCGTCGTCGTACCCGCGGAACATCAGCATCTCGTCGGTGTACTCGTGGTTGGCGACGAGCAGCTGCCGGCCGCGCTCACCCGGCAGCGGAAGGAGCGCGAGGAAGTCGCAGTTGTACCCGAACTGCCCGGCCTGGGCCTTGGCGGTCTGCTTCTCCGGGTCGAAGGCGGGCGCACCGCGCAGGATGGGCTCGCCCCAGCGGATGACGACGTTCTGCCGGTAGCCGTCCGGCACCGTCACGGCGTCGGCGGTGTTCGGTGCGACGGGGGCGAAGCGGAGCCCGCGGGCACCCTTGTGTTTACGCCGGGCGGCCTCGGAGGCGGCGGAGGCCGTGCCGGTGGCGGCGCCGGTGCCGGGTACGGCGGCGGCCTGGGGGGCCTGCCCGACCCCCACGGCACCCGCGCCCGCGGCGGCCACGGTCACGACGGCCGCGGCCCGCATCATGGAACGGCGGCTGAGCGCACCGGCGATCACATCGCCGACGTACTCGTTGGAACTGGTGTTGGGCACCTCGTGGAAGCAGGCGTCCCCACACCGGAAACGGCAGGTCATGGCGGACCGGCCGCCGGGATGCGATCCGGACGGCGTTCCGATCAACGGCAGCAGCTTGCGCACTTTGTTCTCCCCTTGGATGCCCTTGGTGTCAGCGCGACCGTAGGGGCACATACGTGCGGCAGCCGGGCGCCCCGGTGAACAACGAGTGAACCCGTGGCAGCCGTACGGGTGTTGTGCTTCTTCAACCCGGCGACACCTGCGCAGGCCGGATCTCCCCCTTGACAGGGTGGGCCCCCCATACCCGACCCTGCCCAAGATCGCCCAGGAGGGCCGCTAACCTTACGTGTCCGTCCTGGCCAGGGATTGACGGGCTTCAACTCACGCGAAGGGTTGCGCGCACATGGGCATTCTCACTCGGTTGCGGAACGCGTTCGGACGGTCCCGCAAGTCACGAACCGCCGAGGCGGAGGGTGCGGAGCGGACGACGACCAGCGGGGAAGCCCCTGCTCAGCAGAGCCCGACGGCTCCCTCCCCGGAACCGAAGCTCCCCTCCCCCTCCCCGGAACCGAACCCCGCCCCGACGGCGGACGTCCCCGAACCACGCCCATCATCTTCATCACCTTCGTCCTCTTCATCCTCTTCGTCGTCCCACGATGTACACGACCTGGTGGCGGCGGCGTTCAACAAGGTGGCGGTCCCGAGCCCGACGCGGTCGTCGGGGTCGTCGGAGTCGGCGGAGTCGGCGGCGGATGGGGAGCCGCCGGTTGTCGAAGAGCCGGCAGCCGAGGAGAAGTCGGCGGCCGTTGAGGAGCCGGGGGGTGCCGAGAAGGCTGATGCCTCGGAGAAGCCGGTGGGCGCGGAGGAACCTGCGGTTGCGGCGGAGCCCGCGGTTGCGGAGCCTGAGGCCGTAAAGGAGCAGGTGGCTGTCGAAGGGTCGACGGCCGTCGAGGAACCGGCGCAGACCCCGGAGCCCACGGAGACGACCGCCGAGGAGAAGCCGACGGAGGTGGAGGCGGAGACGGCCCCGGCCGAGAAGCCCGCCACCGAGGAGCCGACGGTGACGGAGGAGGCTACGGCGGACAAGGCAGCCGAGGCGGAAACGCCGAGTGCCGCCGAGGCCGCCCCGACGGCGCCGGAGAAGCCCGAGGCACTGACTGAGCCCGAGGCCAAGCCGGAGGCGAAGGCTCCGGCCGAGCCCGACGCCCCGGCGGCTACGCCGGAGCCGAAGCGCGAGCCGACGGCGGAAGCCGAGCCGAAGCCCGAAACCCCCACGGAACCGAAGCCCGAGCCGAAGGCGGAAGCCGCGCCCGAGGCCACACCCGACGCGAAGGCCCAGCCGACGGCGGAAGCCGAGCCCAAGGCCACACCCGACGCGAAGCCCGAGCCGGCTGCCAAGCCCGAGGCGACGACTCCCGCCGCGAAGCCGGCAGCAGAGCCGGAGCCCGAGGCGAAGCCGGAGCCCGCCCCCGCCACCGAGGCCACGTCGAAGCCCAAGCCCACCCCGGCGGCGACCGAGGCCAAGCCGGCCTCCGACGACGCCGAGCCGGAACCCAAGCCCAAGGCGGCGCAGAAGGCCAGGACCAAGGCCAAGGCCAAGCCCGCGACCAAGGCCAAGCCGACGCCCAAGGCGACGCCCGAGGCCACACCCGACGCCGAGCCGAAGGCCGAGCCGAAGCCGACGGCCAAGGCCGACGCCGCCCCAACCCCCGCCTCCGCCTCCGCCCCCGCAGCCACAGCCGCAGCCGCAGCCGCAGCCGCAGCCGCCGACGGCGCCCAGGCCCCACAGGGGCCACCCGCACCCGGCAACGAAAGCAGCACGGGTGGTGCGGGTGGGAACAACGACACCGCCGAGGGCGAAGCCGAGGCCACCCCCAACCCCGCCCTCCCCCTCGCCCGAGTCAAGTCACGCGCCCCCGGCCTCACCACCGCCTACAAGGCCGCCGCCACCGCCCTGGAGACCAACGACCTCACCGGCACCCGAGCCAAGGTCTACCTCGTCCTCGACCGCTCCGCCTCCATGCGCCCGTACTACAAGGACGGCTCCGCCCAGGCCCTCGCCGAGCAGACCCTCGCCCTGGCCGCCCACCTCGACCCGGAAGCCACGGTCCCCGTCGTCTTCTTCTCCACCGAACTCGACGGCACCGGCGAGATCACCCTCACCGACCACGAGAACAAGGTCGACGACCTCCACGCCGGCCTCGGCCGCATGGGCCGCACCAGCTACCACGCAGCGGTGGAAGCGGTCCTCGCCCAGCACGACAAGGCGGAGCACGGCACCCCCGCCCTGGTGATCTTCCAGACGGACGGCGCCCCCGACGCCAAGACCCCGGCCACCCAGTCCCTGACCGACGCGGCCAAGACCCACCCCGCCGTCTTCTTCTCCTTCGTCGCCTTCGGCGACCCGGAGAACAAGGCCTTCGACTACCTCCGCAAGCTCAAGACGCCCAACACGTCCCACTTCCTCGCCGGCGAAACCCCCCGCGAGCTCACGGACAAGGAGCTCTACGAGGGCGTACTGGCGACCTGGCGCCCGTAAGCCTCCCGGCTCCTCCCCGACGCCGCCCGCTTCTCACCCCGTAAAAGGGGAGGCGGGCGGCGTACACATGTCAGCTACGATTTCAAGGTTCCGTAGACGACCGAGACCACGAGATCGTCACCCCGCGTAGCGACCTGGGAGCAGCCCCCGATGGCTCGACACCTCATCACCAGCGCCCTTCCGTACATCAACGGGATCAAGCACCTGGGCAACATGGTGGGGTCCATGCTCCCGGCGGACGTGTACTCCCGCTACCTGCGCCAGCGGGGCCACGAGGTCCTCTACATCTGCGCGACGGACGAGCACGGCACCCCGGCGGAGCTCGCCGCCAAGGAGCAGGGCGTGCCCGTGGACGACTTCTGCACCGAAGCGCACCACCAGCAGAAGGCCATCTACGACGGCTTCAGCCTGGCCTTCGACTACTTCGGGCGCAGTTCCTCCCCGCAGAACCACGAGATCACGCAGGAGATCGCGCGCGAGCTCAAAGCCAACGGCTTCATCGAGGAGCGCTCGATCCGCCAGGTGTACTCGAACGCCGACGGCCGCTTCCTGCCCGACCGCTACATCATCGGCACCTGCCCGCACTGCGGCTACGACAAGGCCCGCGGAGACCAGTGCGAGAACTGCACGCGCGTCCTGGACCCCACCGACCTGATCGACGCCCGTTCCGCGATCAGCGGCAGCAGCGACCTGGAGATCCGCGAGACCAAGCACCTCTTCCTGCTCCAGTCGGCCCTGGCCGGCGAGGTCGAGGCGTGGGTCGACGAGCGCGCCGACAACTGGCCGGTGCTGGCCTCCTCCATCGCCCGCAAGTGGCTCACGGAGGGCCTGCACGACCGCGCGATCACCCGTGACCTGGACTGGGGCGTCCCGGTCCCCGCCGACACCTGGCCGGACCTCGCCGCGGAGGGCAAGGTCTTCTACGTGTGGTTCGACGCCCCGATCGAGTACATCGGCGCGACGAAGGAGTGGGCGGACCAGGACCCGGAGAACCGCGACTGGCGCTCCTGGTGGTGGGAGTCGGACGCGAACGTCCACTACACGCAGTTCATGGGCAAGGACAACGTCCCCTTCCACAGCGTGATGTTCCCGGCGACCCTGCTGGGCACCCGCGCCCCGTGGAAGAAGGTCGACGTCATCAAGGCCTTCAACTGGCTGAACTACTACGGCGGCAAGTTCTCCACCTCGCAGCGCCGGGGCGTCTTCACGCATGATGCCCTCGACATCCTGCCCGCCGACTACTGGCGCTACTTCATGATGGCGAACGCCCCGGAGTCGGACGACTCGTCGTTCACCTGGGAGCACTTCACCGCCACGGTGAACAAGGACCTGGCCGACACCCTCGGCAACTTCGTCAACCGCGTCCTGTCCTTCTCCCGCAAGCGCTTCGGCGACGAGGTCCCGGCCGGTGCCGAGCCCGGCGAGGCGGAGGCGAAGCTGGGCGAGGAGATCGCCCGGCTGCTCGCCGAGTACGAGTCCCAGATGGAGGCCATCCAGTTCCGCAAGGCGGCGGCCGCGCTGCGCGCCCTGTGGTCGGCCGGCAACTCCTACCTGGAGGAGAAGGCCCCCTGGCTGGAGATCAAGACCAACCCGGAGGGCGCCGCTCTCACCCTCCGTACGGCGATGAACCTGATCCACCTCTACGCCGTGGTCTCCGAGCCGTTCATTCCGACGTCGGCGAAGAAGATGCGCGAGGCGTTCTCCCTGGAGAACGACACGGCGGGCTGGGTCACCCCGGACGAGGCGCGCTCCCTCACCGCCGTCCCCGCCGGCACCCCCTTCACCATCCCGCCGGTCCTGTTCGCCAAGCTCACGGACGAGGACCTGGAGTCGTACAAGGAGCGCTTCGGCGGCGAGTCCGCGTAACCCGCGCCGCACACCCGCCCCTGGGAGAACCAACGATGCCGTTGGCGAATTCGACGGACGGCGGACGGCGTACGGGCGATAAGTGGTGCGAGAGTCTCAGCGACACGCCGTGCACGCGGCGTGTCGCTGAGACGGTGCGGACACTCGGCTCCCGCCACGCGGCATTCGCCAACAGCATCGAACCAACTCCCGGGGGCGGTCCCGTTTTCGGGCCCCTGTTCCTAAGATGACCGAGGGACACAGCCAACCAAGTGGGGGGACACCCATGGCACTGTTCGGCAACGCACACACCGTGAGCCCGCAGTCGGCCCAGCAGGACTACGCCCGCCTCCTCGGCCACGGCGAACAGGTCCACGCCGCGTTCCTCCTGATCCGCGACACCATCCTCTTCACCGACCGCCGCCTGATCCTGATCGACAAGCAGGGCATCACCGGCAAGAAGGTCGAGTACCACTCGGTGCCCTACCGCAGCATCACCCACTTCGCGGTGGAAACGGCCGGCACCTTCGACCTGGACGCCGAACTGAAGATCTGGATCTCCGGCACCCCGACCCCCATCGAGAAGACCTTCACCAAGGGCGTCGACATCTACGAGGTCCAGGCCATCCTGACCCAGTTCGTGGCCAGGTAGCGCCGTACGGCCTCGGGGCCGAGGGCCGCGGCTTCCTCGGACTCGGCCCCTAAGGGGTCCTAAGTGGCCAGCAACGCCGCAAGACGGGCAGCGGTCTGCTCACCCGCCCGCTGCCTGATCAAGCCCTCCTTGGCAGCTGCACGCAGTCCGACCTCCGAGTTGGACGCCTCGCCCCTCGTCACCCGCGCAGTGACCACGACAGGATTCATGCCGCCAAAGCCACCGCCGGCAACGACACGCATCGTCCGTTGGTCCGCACCCGGTTCAGACAGGGGGTCGACCGTTCGCCCTGCTCGTCCGAGCACTGTGGCAACGCGCTCGACGGCGTCCTCGAACGGCAAGGCGACGACCAGGTCGATCTCGTGAACGTTCTTCCTCATCAGCTTGGCCACGAACCGGGTCAAGCCGCCGGCACCTCCGGAAACAGCAGCCAGAGCGGCAAGCTCACCGGCCAGGATCTCGTCCTCACGCTCGTCCACGCGCCCCCCACTTTTCCGCTTCGTCGCCCGCGCTTCCCATGTTCAGCTGCGTGCCCGCCCTCCGCCGCCCGATCGGGGCGCGCTCGCGGTCGCCGAAGCCGACGACGACGCGCCCGGCTGGGAGCTGGGCAAGAGCCCTGGGTGCGAAAGTGGGGGGGGGGGGGGGGGGGGGGGGGGGGAACCCCCCCCCACCACCCCCCCCGCTTCTGGGGTGTTGACAACGAGGCACAGG